>NZ_JAPZRB010000258.1:0-5024 GCF_027531105.1 Microcystis sp. LE18-22.4A | reverse complement strand
GAAAGTGTCTAATACTCGTAGAGATTGGCATTTTAAGTTAGCTCATTACCTTTGCGATTTTGCTGATAATATCTTCGTTGAGGATATTAACTTCGTTTCCTGGTCTAGAGGGATCGTTAGAAAACAATCTCTAGATTCGGGCATCGGTAGTTTTATTAATGAGATACTACCGTTTGTTGTTTGGAAACGGGGGAAATATTATCTTAAGGTTGATAAAAACGGAACTTCGCAAGAGTGTCCTAATTGTGGCGCGATTACTGGCAAAAAGTCGTTATCGGAAAGAGTTCACCGATGCAATTCCTGAGGCCACATTGAACAGAGAGATAAGTAATCAGAGAATGTAATCGAGAACCGAGGAAAAATCGCGTTCTGACTGAAAGTGTTATAAAACGCTTGAGGAGGCGATCTGACGTGGATCGACTGGGTTAAACCAGGTCGATCTAGTTAGTGTTAGCTTAATAAATCTAAAAACCTTGTTGGGTAAGACTTTTATACTTTTTGTCAATCAAAAAGTACCAGATATGGGAGTGGTCGGGGGGAAAATTCCGGGACTTTTTCCCTGAAAATTAGGTAATTTACCCGATGAAAATGGGTAAAACCCCACCCCCCACACCCCACACCCTACACCCTGCCCCTAGGAAAAACTTTTTCAGCATACCCTAATTAGAATGCCAAAAGGTCAGGAAAAACGCCCCCAGGCCACACCAATCAGGATAGTAACCCCGAAAAAGAGACGATACCAGACAAAAACCCAGGTACTCTGTTTTTTGAGATAATCTAATAACCAAGCGATCGAAAGATAGGAAAATATCGCCGAGGAAATTACCCCAATAGCGAGGGGAATTAATTCACTGGTGTTAATCTGGTCGAGAACGCCTTTAAATTCCACTAAACCGGCTAAAGTTATCGCCGGAATCCCCAACAGAAAGGAAAATCGCGCTGCTACGGCCCTTTCTAAACCCATGAATAACCCGGCAGTTAAGGTGGACCCAGAACGAGATACCCCCGGTATTAGGGCTAAAGCTTGGGCTAATCCCATTAAAACTCCGTCTTTTTGTCGCAAAGTCTCGAAACTGCGTTTATGTTTCCCGATTTTTTCGGCCGTACCTAAGAGTAAAGACATGACTATAGAGGCACAGGCGATCGCTGTCATGCTTCTCAGGGGGGAATTATCTAAATCGGGAATGAAAAGTTTCATTAACAAACCGAAGAAAACGATCGGAATTGTGCCTAGGATAATCCCCACGGCTAAACGAAAATCCTGGGAACGATAATCGGAACTAGCCACCGCTTTCACCATTCCTGTGGATATTTGCCTTAAATCCTGCCAAAAATAGGACAATACCGCCGCAATACTGCCCAATTGAATCACTGCCGTATAGGTGACACCGGGATCTCCCCAACCCAAAAAGACGGGAATCACTTTTAGATGAGCGGTACTGCTAATCGGCAAAAATTCCGTCACTCCCTGCACAAATCCCAAAAAAATCGCCTGTAACCAGTTAATTTTTGCCAGAGGTATGGCGCTAGTGGTTGATTGGGCAATGGCGGCGGGTGTAATCGCCAAAATCACCGTTATTATCGCTAGTCCTAGCCATTTATAGCTTTTTTTCAGGAAGGAAAACATCATTTTTCAGTAAAAAAAGGGGATAGGTGTGGGGTGTGGGGTGTGGGGTGTGGGGTGTGGGGTGTGAGAGTTGGGGAAATTAACTAATCAATATTACTGCCTTTTGTCTATTTCCCATTCTCCTGTCTCCTGTCTCCTGTCTCCTGTCTCCTGTCTCCTGATTTAAGTATAAATACTTGTTGACAACTCATAGTCGTTATGAGTACACTTAATTTAGACAAACTCAAAATGAGTACGACTTAGCAATTAGGAGTTGACGATTATGCTACCAAACCGAGAAGGGCAGAGAGTTCCCGATGTCACCTTTCCTGTACGTCAAAATAATCAATGGGTGAACATCACCAGCGAGGAATTATTCAAAGGAAAAACCGTTGTTCTTTTTGCCTTACCCGGGGCATTCACTCCCACCTGTTCCACCTCCCATTTACCCGGATATAACGAATTAGCCCCAGTTTTTCGGGAAAATGGCGTAGATACTATTGTTTGCTTGTCGGTGAATGATACCTTTGTCATGAACGAGTGGGCAAAAGATCAAGAATGTGATAATGTCGTCTTGATTCCCGACGGTAACGGCGAATTTAGCGCAGGAATGGGGATGTTAGTCGATAAGGCTGACTTAGGTTTCGGTCAACGTTCTTGGCGCTATTCGATGCTAGTCAAAGATGGTGTTATCGAGAAAATGTTCATCGAACCGGAAGAACCGGGAGATCCTTTCAAAGTCTCCGATGCGGAAACGATGTTACACTACATCAACCCAGAAGCCAAAAAACCGCCTTTAGTCTCTCTTTTCTCGAAAGTGGGCTGTCCCTACTGCCTCCGGGCTAAGAAAATGTTAGAAGAAAAAGGGCTACAATACGAAGAAATTATCCTCGGACGCGATGCCACCAGTCGTTCTCTGCGGGCCATGAGTGGTAATACCACCACCCCGCAAGTCTTCATTAACGGGCAATTAATTGGCGGTTCGGAAGAGTTAGCAGCTCATTTAGGAGCATAATTAATCAGCTATCAGCTATCAGCCTCTGATTTTTCAATTAATTAGCCATTTTTCTAGTTATCAACACTATTATCTAGCTGACGGCTGAGGGCGATGTTAATCAATTCTGAAAAGGGATGTGTATAACTTGAGCTTAATTGTAGGATCAAAATCAGTCCCCTCTACACGGACACAAGTGAGAAAATTATCGAGTATTCTGTTAACTGATCAAGGAGAAAGATTATGGTAGCCACTCCAGTCAAAACCAAAACTACGGGACAATACTACGCCACTCGTATCGATTTAGCATTAGATATCCGCAAAGCTGTGGTTGAAATCTTAAGCCAAACCCTTGCCGCTAGTTTAGACCTAAAAACTCAGGTTAAACAGGCCCACTGGAATGTAAAAGGTTTAAATTTCTACCAATTGCACAGCCTCTTCGACGAAATGGCCACGGAATTAGAAGGCTATGGGGACATGGTAGCAGAACGGATTACCGCTTTAGGTGGAACCGCTTTGGGAACAGCGCGCATCGCTGCCGCTAACTCGATTCTGCCGGAATATCCAGCTAATATCGTCGATGGTAGTGAACATATCGTTGCTTTAGCCGAACGTTATGCCTTATACGCCGCCCATCTTCGTTCTGCTATTGATACCACTGGCAATCAAGGGGATGCCGACACAGCAGATCTCTATACGGAAATCTCCCGGGACATCGATAAACGTCTCTGGTTCCTAGAAGCGCATCTGATTAAATCGGAAGATGTTATCAGATAAATTTGGGGTGTATTAACTTAGCTTAATACACCTTAAATTCTCGTAATCGGTAAACGTAGCCAATCACTTAACTGTTGTGCCAACCAATCTAATTCCGCTTCGCTAACATCTTCACTGGCAGTGATAACATATTCTCGATGGTTGGCAACGAGAACCAGAGAAGGAGGAATAATATTAACATTTTCTCCCTGCATAGTGACGGTGACATTGCGACGGAGGAGACTATAAATTTCGGAACTAGCAGCATCGGCAGTTAGTTTAAATTTCAGCCCCCAGAGTTTTTGGTAGAGAGAAACTTTTTTGGGGGTAAGTTTTAACTCTAGTTCCCCCTGCCAAAAAGATTTCCATAACTGCCAAGATAAACTAGAGGAGATTAAATTGAGCAGAAAAATTAGGATAATCGGGATTAAAAAAGCGACCAGTTTGAGCTCATAAATACCGACTATGGTTAAGAGAATGATCGTAAAGAATAGGGATGGTAAAAACTGTCTTAACTGGGTTTTGAGATTGTTGAAAAACTTTTGTTTGGTTTTACTAGCGATTTTTATTTGCAGGAGATTATCTTTTTTATAAACAGTAACTTCGCTGCCGTAGGGTTTGGTCAGATTGCCAATAGATACTAGGATCAATTGACAACTATATAAGCTGGCTAAAGCTTCTGTCACCGAACGAAAATGAGAGTCTGGGGGGGAGTTTGATAATCTTTTTAACCAATAGATGAAAAAAGCGCTTAGATTAGTTTTTTGTTCAAAGTTTTCGGGTATGTAACGATGCTTAATCCCCGTGGCTAAACTAATCAAACTTTTACCTATATCCTGTAAGTCCGTGGTGGGAGAATCGGAATCAAAGGCAAAATCAACTAGATAAAAACGATGGGACTGGGTATCAAAGAGGATATTACTAAGTTTAATATTGCCGTGGTTAATGGGGACATCCTGCTGATGGAGATAGGAGAGAATCTCCAAAAGATATTTGGCAATTTGTTTGAGATCTTGTTCTGCTAACAAATAACCGGAGTTAAGATAGTTCTCTAAAGGCTGCGCTGATAAATAAGGTCGGACAATAGCGATGATTTGTTCTTGGGATGAATCTATCTCAAAGCTATCGAGGTATTTGGGGAGAGATGGGTGGGAGAGTTGTCGCAATAGGGCAATTTTACCGGTTATTTCTTCGATAAACTGACTCCCTTGTCCCCTAGGAACAGAAATAAGTTTAATGATAACTAACTGGGTGGTGTGTCTGTCCCTCGCTAAGATAGTTTTTTTTCCCAGTAACTGTTGGACTTGATAACGACTATGGAGAACTCGATCGAGCATGGGGGAGGATGGAGTAATTACTATCTCTAGGATAGCTCACTCTGGAAACTCTAGCCGCTATCTTTAGCATCCTTTTAATATTTTAACAATTGATTAAAAATTGCCGCTTTACCTAGAAAGAACTGCTAGGGCAGTCCTATTTGAGTTATTTTAATTATCTATTCGCCAAGGCTGCCGGCAAGGGGAGAGCGGTGGTGATTCGGTAGTAGTGATGGCGGCTTAATCCTTTGCTTTGCTGTGCATTGTAGTCATGGATAAAATACCAAAGGGCTCCCCAACGTGATTCTCCATTTTTTTAGAGAAAGATAGACTCTCTCTCACCAGCCGAGAA
>NZ_JAPZRB010000022.1:0-15934 GCF_027531105.1 Microcystis sp. LE18-22.4A | reverse complement strand
ATGATATCAGCGAGACTTGGAAACTATCTCATCAAATTAGTTCCCCCATAGAACCCCCTTGAGCCATCTGGCACACTTTTCTCTTTTTGTCAAATTTTATGTTAAGAAAGATGTGACTAATGGATAGCTTATCAAGGGGGGATTAAGGGGGGATCGGCACTACCATTATCAAGGGATATCCCCCCGCCGATCGGCACCCCCCGTATCAAGGGATATCCCCCCGCCGATCGGCACCCCCCGTATACAGGGCTATCCCCCCGCCGCTCGGCCCCCCCGTTAGCAAGGGATATCCCCCCGCCGAGCGGCACCCCCCGTATCAAGGGATAGCCCCCCGCCTATCGGCACCCCCCTTATCAAGGAGGGCAGGGGGGATCAGAGGCAAAATCTATCTTCTATTTAATTATAACTACTTACTTATTGACAAGATGTTATACCAAATCCGCTTTTAATATTACCACTAACTCTCGATCGAATTTCAAAAACCCAGTTATGGATTTTTCCCCCTACTCCCCACTCCCGATTAAAATTGAATTGCACTCATATCTAGGGATAAAAAGCGATCGAGTCCTAAATACATCCAATAAATAGAGTTTGGGGATTCCTGAATAGTTTTTTGAAATCCCAAGGCGGCGGCTAATTTCTCATAATCGGGATGAATAATCAAAGTATGTAAATCGCAGAGATTAGGAAAATCTAAGGTCATTCTCTGGAGAGTTTTTTGGGCATCTTGCAGAAAAATTAAACGATATTTATCTAAATAATTAGCATCAATCATCCAACTGCGAATAAATACCGAAAGACAATTTTCATCTCCCACGGATGCCATTTTAAAAGGGTCCTGTTCGTTGATCGCACTTAGATGTAAACTCTTGTTAGGAGAGGTAAAAAAATTGGCTTCCGACTCGTTTGCGGTGGGATAGAGGAGATAAAAACCGACGGGATTAAGATTATCTACCCGACGCAAAACTCGCATACCTGTAGTGTAATCTTTTGCCCAACCCCGCAACAGACGAGAAATGCGATGGGGAATTGCTTCAGCATTGCGATTCATCCAGTTATAATTGCGTGTCAGCAAGTTAGCCACAGGAATCGCATCACAACGGGGATTAAATTGATCTAATTGCAATTCTACAGATGATTCTGAGCTATCAGGCTCTAAAATCCCCGTAATTGGCTTGATTTTAATTCTGGTTGTGTTGCCGTCAAAAATTTTTTCAATTAAACCAAGGGCTGCTAATTTATCTAACATCATACCGGCAGAGCGATCGCTGCCCTGATCCTGATCCTGATAAAATAAATCCGATGCTTGCCGATGGGTACAGATAATGGCAGTGGTGGGAAAAATTAACTGGGATAAAGGGGGTTTTGCCTGTCCTTCCTTGGCGATCGCATAAATCCAGAGACGCAGAAAACAAGTGGCACGCACCCGGGTTAATCCCACTCTCCCCACCAAGCACTCGATCATTTGTTCTTGTTTTTCCCAAGAAAACCAAATTTTCAGATGTTTAATCTCCATCTTTTTGCTCCTAGATTCTGACAACGATTATACTTTATACTTCACCCCACTTCACCCCACTTCACCCAAGTTCTCAACCCTCCCCCTACTAGATAGCGCTCATTGTTGTTGCACCTCTAGAACCGACAGAATGGTTCCAGAAACATTTAGGAGACGATTATGAACGATAAAAAATACGGTACTGCTCCCAGTCATACTCAAGCGTGGATTTTTCAAACTTGGTTATCTTTTATTGTCTCTATTTCTGCCACTTCTTTAGGAGTTATTTATCTGCCGGTAGATCCGTGGATTAAAGGTTATTTAGGCATGGGTTTACTATTTAGCGTCGGTTCCACCATTAATCTATCAAAAACTGTCCGCGATGTCGAAGAATCTAAACGCTTAATTAATCGCATTGACGAAGTAAAGTTAGAACGGATCTTGACTCAGTACGATCCTTATAAGGAGTAGTTTTTCTCAGTTATTGGTTATCAGTTTTTTCGATTATTCTAACTCTTTTTTCTGACTTAGGAGAGTTTATATGCTATTCACAACTAATCTCATCGGTGTGACCAAAGGAATAATTTCTCTTTTACAAAATCCTAGTAACATTCCGTCTGTATATGATATTGAAGATGGCTTAAAAGAGAGTTGGTTACAGCGATTATCTTTGCAATATGTTAAAAGCGATCGAGCTACCGCTCAAATAATTGCCCAAAGATATCTAGCCGCTAGTCCCTGTTTAGAAACCCTGCTAAAACTCCCGGAAGATTCCCTAGGTTATCATTATGCTACTCACCTAATTAGTCTCAATTTCGATCCTAATTTTTATCGGTCTATTCAGGTCAATTCTGATACAGATTATCTGCTGCTTCGCCTACGGCAAACTCACGATATCTGGCATATAGTCACGGGTTTTGGTGTCGATGGCATGGGAGAATTGCAACTGAAAGCTTTTGAATTAAGTCAAACTCGTCGCCCTCTAGCTATTGTCATAATTTTAGGGGGATTATTCGGAGCTTTATTTTCTTCGCCACTTTCCTTAGCCTCTCTCTGGGAAGAGATTGTCCTCGCCTATAATTTGGGCAAAAATACTCGACCTTTTTTAGCGCAAAAATGGGAACTAGCTTGGGAGAAATCCCTGCTAGTTTGGCGGCAAGAATTGGCGATTGTCCACTCTTTGCTGGACTAATTAAGTAAGTGGTTATAATTAAATTGAGGATGGATTTTGTCTTTGATCCCCCCTTAATCCTAGGGTTTATTCATAGTAGGGTTGATTCATGAATCAACCCTACCCTTAATCCCCCTTTGATAAGGGGGGTGCCGATCCCCCCTTAATCCCCCCTTGATAAGGGGGGCATATGATAATTTTTAACGCCTCCCTACTTAGAATAATCGACTAAACCGAATAAATCCCGATTAATCGGAGAAAATAAGACGATTTGCCTATTCAGGGGCTAGAGGACAGAAAAATTGTCAGACAATCGGGAAAAAGTGACAGGGGAAAAATTTTTCCGAACCGGAGTAGCAAAAAAATCCCAGTCCGGGTAAAATTGATTATCGATCGATTGTGTGAGGAGTCCGATCCCCATGACCAATAAACACACAGCAAGGCTGCTGAGCAGTTACCTGCAGCGCCTGCCTGCCCATAGCTGGCTCATCCTAGTGTTTTGGGCTTTGATTATCGCTCCAGTCCAAGCTGCTGTCGAATTACGCATTGCCATCAGTAAAGGTGTTAGCGCCGTCTCCGTGGGTAGTTCCACCGATGCTGTGGTGAAAGATGGGGCCGGGAGAGTCCTAGGAGAATTAACCGCCATGAATGCCCTCAATGCTAATCCCAGAGGAAAAGCGGTGGGTTTGGCCGATTGGCAGGCCAGTCAATTGCTCATCGAACCGGAGAATGATGGTTACGTCTGGATTAACGATCGCTGGTATCGAGGACGGACAAGGATCATTCGGCAAGGTTCTGGGGTGACAGCCCTAAATTTAGTCGATTTAGAGGAATATCTCTATAGTGTCGTCGGTGCGGAGGCGATTCCCTCCTGGCCGCAAGAGGCCTTAAAAGCCCAATCCGTGGCGGCGCGCACCTATGCTCTCTACCAAATGAATACTTCCGGCAATCGCATCTACGATCTTGATACTACCACCCGCACCCAAGTTTATAAGGGTCTAGAAAGCGAGTTTACTAGCACCCACGAGGCAGTTAAGGCCACCGCCGGACAAATTATGAGTTTCAACGGCAAACCGATTCTAGCGGTGTTTCACTCCTCCTCTGGGGGCCATACGGAAAATGTCGAGGATGTTTGGAATTCCCCCTTACCCTACCTGCGCGGTGTCATCGATTACGATCAAGTCGCCCCGGTATTTCAATGGTCAAAAAACTTTAGCGCCTGGGAATTAGGCCGTTTAATCGGTGGTGTCGGTCGCGTGCGATCGCTATCTCCCGAAAGGACCACTCCCCACGGACGAGTGATTAGAATGCGTGTAGTAGGCGATCAAGGCTCTAAATTAATCTCTGATACCCAATTACGGCGAATACTCGAGCTGCGTAGTACCCTATTCACGATTTCAGCTGATAACGGTACTTTTGCCATTAATGGTCGCGGTTTCGGTCATGGGATCGGTTTAAGTCAATGGGGCGCTTTTTCCCTCGCCGACCAAGGGGTGACTTATGATCGCATTCTCAGCCATTATTATCAAAATGCTCGTTTAACTGAAATGCCCAACTAAAAAGGCTGTCAGCCATTTCCAGTCAACAGTAAACAGTGAACTGATCACTGATAACAAGGATCGAATCTAAAACCTAATTGGTTAAGCTAAGTAGGGAGGCACAATTATTTGTAGGATGGGTTAGCGGTAGCGTAAACTATGCTGGCGTTGGGTTTCATGCTTCAACCCAACCTACGTTCATCTGATCAGTGATCACTGATAACTGATAACTGATAACTGATAACTGATTGTGAGATAATGTCTAATCTCACTTGTAATTTTTGACTTGCATGACCATCGTTACCGAAGCCTTAACCGAGTTGGAACCAGTCATAAAAACTACCTTTACCGTCGAGGAAATTCGCCAACTACTGCCCCATCGTTATCCCTTTGCCCTAGTTGATCGCATTATTGACTATGTACCTGGTCAAAAGGCCGTTGGCCTAAAAAATGTCACGATCAACGAGCCTTTTTTTCCCGGTCATATTCCCAATCGTCCCTTGATGCCGGGGGTGTTAATTGTTGAATCCATGGCCCAAGTGGGGGGAGTGATTTTGACCCAATTACCTGGGATGAAAGGGAAATTTTTTGCCTTCGCTGGCATTGATAAAACCCGTTTTCGTCGTCCTGTGGTGCCGGGAGATCAATTAATTATGACGGTGGAATTATTATCCTTCAAGATGAATAAAATTGCTAAAATGCAAGGGGAAGCAAGAGTCGATGGGCAATTGGCCGCCCAGGGCGAAATGATGTTTTCTGTCTTTGATTGACCTATGAATTTTGATCGAGATCGTCTCCGACAAGAACTAAATTTATTTGCTATTCTAGGGGCTTTTATTACCAATATTTTCGCTAATATTTTTCCTCTTAAGGGCGAAAATATCGGGGCTATCTCGAATACAGTTTTTCAAGATGTCTTAATTATTCCCGCTAATTATGCTTTTGCGATCTGGGGATTAATTTATCTGGGTTTAATTAGTCTGGGAATTTACCAAGCTTTGGCTTTTAATAAAACTGAACCACGTTTGCGTCGGTTAGGCTACGAATTAGCCATCGCTAGTGCTTGTCAGATTCTCTGGGTAATTCTCTTTCAATTACGTTTTTTTACCCTGTCTTTACTGGCAATGCTAGGCATTTTAATCCCTCTCATCCGGCTTTATCTTCGCTTAGAAATTAATCGCTTGATTGTCAATCGTAAACAGGGTTTATTAGTTAATGCTCCTATTAGTATTTATTTCGCTTGGATTAGCGTGGCCACGATTGTCAATGTCGCTTCGGTGCTAGATTGGATCGACTGGCAGCGATGGGGTCTAACTGACCAGATCTGGACGGTAATAATTCTGCTTATCGGGGCGATAATCGCGATTTTAGTCGGTTTAAACCGAAAAGATCGGGCTTTTATCGGGGTGTTTATCTGGGCTTTTTTGGCGATCGCTGTTAAACAGATTTCTCTGCCTCTAATTGCGATAACGGCGATTATATTAGCGATTATCCTAACTTTTCTGGTTTTTAGTGGCAGTTTTCGTCCTCTGAGTCGTTAAAATGCGGGATCACAGCGAATTTCGACGATAAAGCCATCGGGATCGTAGAAGTAAACCCCCCTGCCAGTCGGACGGGTCACGGGTCCACTAGCAATAGTAATTCCCTGACTTTGTAGCACTTCTAGGGCAAAATCGAAGCATTCGGGGGCAATATCGAAGGCTAAATGGTTGGCACGGGTAAAAGCGATTTCGGGATTGTCGTCGGGAGGGTTTAAATCTGGTTCCCCAAATAGGTCAATTACTGTACCATCGGGGGTGATAAAATTGGCCACTTTTCCCTGGGCAACTAATTCTTTTAAGGTACTGGGAATTTTTTCCCCCACTAATTCCTCTAATCCTAATATTTCCCCATAAAAATGACGAGAAGCCTCCATATCTTTGACGTTGAAAGCGATATGATGGACTTTTCGCAGTTGACCGATTTTGAGTTTTTTTGCGGTTACGGAAGGGCTAATAGTCATCTTAGTTATCAGTTATCAGTAAGGGGTTGGGGGGATTTTTCAGTGAACAGGAATCAGTAATCAGTAATCAGTGAAAAGACAGCACTATTAATCTCATTTAATACTCCTCATTTAATACCGTTAACTGATAACTGATAACTGATTGGCGACTTAAGAGTTAATTTTTTGCAATAATTGTCGAATGGATTCGGCATCTTGAGCGTTGGGTAGGAGAGCGAGATAGAAGCCTAAATCCTGTTGCGCTTGGCTGAGTTGTCCAATTTGATAGTAAACTAAACCTCGATCGCGCAGCTCTAAGGGATGATTAGGAATGAGCAAAAGTAGCAGATCTATTGTCCGAATTGTCTGAGACCATTGTTGACGATTCAGGTAAATATATTTTAAATTAGTCAACAAACGTAACAAAATTTGCTGATTGGTAGCAATATTGAGAAAATGTTCTTCTAATTTAACTGGCTGTTGATAAACCTGACTTAATCTTTCTTGACAGTCCTGTTTAAATAAGATTTCACCACCGTGAAAGGGATCGACAAAAATTTCTACTTCCTCGAAATCGGGACGGATAATAAAATGGCCCGGCATACCAATTCCTACCATGGGAAAATCGATCTGTTTGGCAATCTCTAAATAGATAATCGAGAGAGTGAGCGGAATACCAGTGCGGCGATCGATTACGTCATTTAAGTAGCTATTGCGGGGGTCATAGTATTCTTGGGTATTACCGGTAAATTGTAAATCTTCAAACAAATATTGATTGATAATCTTGACTATTTTTAAAGGATATAATCTATCGGGTAAACGTTTTTTTACCTCCTCAGCCATTAAATTTATTCTATTTAAATAGTGATCAATATTGAGGCGCGGATATTCAAAATTGGCTATTTGTAGGGCTGCCCGAGCTAGATTTATCTCAGGGTCAGGATGTTGAATTGTTTCGATGAAGGCTTGGTATAAGAGTGCAAGGGTCATTAGAAAAGGGTATTAATCAGATTATCAACTATTTTAACCGATCCTTCCGATTTTATCGCTTCTCTTTTCCGATCACCATTCAATATTCAGCAATTTAGATGAGCTTTCCCGGGAGAAGTAGCGAGAAATCTTGTCAAGGTCTAGATTAACCACCGCTTTTTCTAAAGGGATCGTGCGACAATTTTTATTTTGAGACTGCACTTGATAAACTAATTGATTTGTCCAATCTAAAGCAGTTAACCAACCACTTTGAGGATGATAAACCCCAGTTTCAATGTCTAGCCAACCGCTGCCGCGAGCTAGTTGTCCCGGTTTGACATCGGGAAAGGTAAAGGTTAAAGTATGACCTGTGATAATTAGTTTATCCTTGAAATAGGGTTGGGTCATGGCATGAAATTCGTTTCTAATCCAACAAAACTGCTCGTTTGTTTGCTGTTCAAGGGGATATTCTGGTTGTACTCCCGCATGAACTAACCAAATATCTCCTAGGTCTAAATAAGCGGGTAGGGATTGAAACCAATTAATATGCTCGGCGGGTATATTGTTATTATAACTTAGTAGTGTCGCCGCCCCGCCACTCTCGATCCAGCCGTTAAACCATTTTTCAGAAACTTCTTTTCCTGCCAGAGCTTTTAAGAGCATATATTCATGATTTCCTAGGAGACATTGGTAGTTATTTTTGATGACAAAATCCACCACTTCCAAGCTCTGCTGTCCTCGATCGATTAAATCCCCCAGAAAATAAACCTCATCCTCACTATCGGGAGCAACTCGGTTTAATAGTCGCAAAAGTGTCTGAAAACTGCCATGCACATCTCCGATAATAATACGACGCGGTTCTTGAGTCTGTTTCCCTATTTTTTTAAAAAACACACACCCCTCTCTAATTGCTGAGATTGCTACTCTTTTATCGCTAAAAAAGTAGTTTTTATAAGGTCTTAATTTTATTATAGGACAAGCTTTTCCTTCTGACAGTCACTGGTTTTGGGGAACGCCGGAACTGCGGGAGAAAGGCTGTAAGTAGGTGGGTGGAATTAAATATAAGATGAACTTAGGTTGGGTTGAAGCATGAAACCCAACTACCGCATGGGTTACGCTACCGCTAACCCATCCTACAAATAATTGTGCCTCCCTACTTAATTGTTTTGTAAAGTATTTTTGCAATCTCTGGGCAGGGAGCGGACAGGTTATGGTATTATTTTTTTATGATGAGTTTTTATATAATTGGACGTAAGTGTATATCATTAAACGCAAAGATTCCCATTGTATAAAAAAGTATCTCAAAAAAATGCCCACTTGTCAAGCATTATCAAAAAAAAAGTTTTTTTTTGAGATTATAATAAAAAAAAATTAGTTTTCTGCTTCTATGATAACCCTAATTAACGCTAGAATTCCCGCCCATCAGGATCGACAACAAATAGAGATAAATGCTGCGGGAAAGATCGAGAGAATCACGGAGATGGGGGGAAAGACAAGAGGGGAAAAGATTATCGATATGGAAGGGGATTGGCTATCGTTGGGAGGAGTAGATTTACAGATCAACGGAGGATTAGGATTAGCATTTCCCGACTTAGAAATAACAGATCTAGAAAAGTTAGATAAGATTAGCGATTATCTTGAGAATCAGGGCATTGATAGTTATCTGCCCACCTTAGTAACCACGTCTGTGGAGAAATTTCAAAAATCCCTCTCAGTAATTGCCAAATATATCGAGAAACAGAAACAGGAAAATCGAGCGAGCGCGCAGGTTTTAGGAGTACATTTAGAGGGACCATTTTTAAACTATGAAAAAAGGGGGGCGCATCCGGCCCAATATCTTTTAAACCCAAGTATAGAAACAGTAGATAAAATCTTTGGGGACTACTTATCGATCGTAAAAATTATTACCCTAGCCCCAGAATTAGATAGTAGCGGTATGGTGATTAAATACTTAAGCGATCGAGGGATTACCGTCAGTTTAGGACATTCGCAAGCGAGTCAAGAAATAGCAAAAGAAGCCTTTTTACAGGGGGCAAAAATGGTTACTCATGCCTTTAATGCCATGCCTCCTTTACACCATCGTCAACCGGGGTTATTAGGGGAAGCAATTATCAATCGCGAGGTGTATTGTGGGTTAATTGCCGATGGTCAACACATCCATCCAACCATGATAGAATTATTACTAAAAGCCAGTAATTATCATCGAGGAATTTTCTTAGTTAGTGATGCTTTAGCGCCGATCGGTTTAGAAGATGGTGTCTATCCTTGGGACGAGAGAGAAATTGAAGTTAAACAGGGAACAGCAAGACTTTTTGACGGTACTTTAGCGGGAACAACCTTACCCTTATTACAAGGAGTAGCCAATTTAGTTAACTGGGGAATATGTGATTTAGAAACGGCGATTCTTTTAGGGACAGAATCCCCCAGAAAAGCGATCGGATTAGCGGGTTTATCGGTGGGACAACCTGCCAACTTTTTGCGCTGGCAATCGGCATCAAATTGGGAAAGATTGGATTTCCGCCAGCATTTTGGCCTCTAACTGTTGAATGAGGGTATCGAGATCCACTTCGAGGCGATCAAAACATTCAGGAGGGGAAAGATCGGGTTGAAAATAAATCAATTTTACCTGACCATCACCGATAGCGACTATAGCCACTTCTTCCCTGGGATTATAGCGGTAAATAATCCCAAGCATCTCTTGAATTTTACAATTAACCTTGCGATTTAATTTCTCTAGAGCCTCCCTAGAACAACAGACAAAATGGGGCTGGGGTTTAAGATCGATGCCCAGGGTTTCTTGGGCATCTTCTCCCCATTCCGAGAGTAAACCCCACATTAAACCGGCTAATTCCTGTTGATTTTCTTGCACGAATTGATCTAATTGATAGCGCCATTGATTAGCGGGATCATCGGGGATTGGTTGTTCAAATCTCATCATTAGCCTCTTTTCAGTTATCAGTCTTCAGTTATCAGTTATCAGTTATCAGTCCTTGATAAGGGGTGTGCCGATCCCCCCTACCCCCCTTGATAAGGGGGGTGCCGATAGGCGGGGGGATCCCCCTTAATAAGGGGGGAAAGCTGACAATTTTTAACACCTACCTACTTAACGACGGTACTCATCACCGCAATCACCGATTAACTGCAATAAATCCTGGGATTTTTGCAAGACATGATCAATTTTTTGATAGTCTTGGGGGGATAATTGAAAATCGAAAATACGGGCATTTTCTTGGATATGTTCAGCAACACCCAAACGCACCCCGATAATTGCCCCAGCTACGGCTTTTTGTTCGAGAACGTAACGCACTGCCACATTAGGAATGGTGACATGATAGGAATCAGCGATCGCTTTAAGAACGGTTAATAATTCTTGGAATAATTGCCAGTTTCCCCAAGCATTGATCATGTTTTTATATTTCCGTAAACTAGCGGTATTGAGACTCATGGGATTGGGTTCAGGATGACCGAGATATTTTGCCCCTAATAAGCCTCCTGCTAGAGTACCATAGGCGAGTAGATAGATGTTATGTTCTTGGCAAAATTGTGCCATTTTGACGAGGGGACGGCGATCGATTAGAGAAAACTGGACTTGATTGGAGACTATTTTAATCCCGGTGCTGAGAATAATTTTTAAATGTTCCGTGTCGAAATTAGTCAATGCTAGGTGTTTAATTTTGCCTTCCTGTTGTAATTCTCCTAAAAAATATAAGGCATCTAGATAATTTTTATCGCGATAATCCCACCAGTGAAACTGCAATAAATCGAGACTATCCACATCCATACGACGTAGGGAAATAGCGATATTTTTTGCGACTATTTCCTTAGTCATTTTACCCGGACGGGGAACCCATTTAGTGAAAGCTTGCAGATTATTTAAAGCATCAATGCCCCTTTGGGCGACTAATTGACGACGAAATTCACCGATAAAATCTTCGGCCGGACCGTAATGATCGGCCAGATCCCAAGTGGTGAAACCGGCATCTAGATAGGAGAACATACTAGGGATCGCTTTTTGGGGTGCGATCGAACCATGGGCGCCTGAAACTTGCCACATTCCGTTCAAAATACGACAAATTTCCAGATCGGGGGTAAACTGTAAGCGACGAGATTCGGACATGGGGACTTTTCAGTGTTGCCAAAGGCACGGCGTAGCCGTCCAGTAAACAGTAAACAGTAATCAGTGAAAAGACAGCAGAAAACTGCCATTGAATACTGCTCACTTAATATTCTATTCTCCTACTGACCACTAATCACCGATTACTGATTCAAGACAGATCGATCGTCCCTGTCTGGAAAAACGCAGTCAAGGGGAAGACTTTCGGAAAAATCTCCCCCTGTTTAGGTTTTTGCTGCTCAATTTTTGCCCGGTTAATATTCCACTTCCAATCGCGCTGCGGTGACAGCATCAAAAGCGAAAGCGAGAACTATAGGCATGGGACAAGCGAGGGTGATACAGAGAATTAAAGCTGTCAAAGTCAATCCGATCGCCACTCCTAACCAAAGTTTTTCGGCAGGGGATAGACCTTTTTGGCGCTTAATGTTTTGTAACACTTTGGTGGGAATTGGTTCTGGCATCACGGCATTGGGAGGGAATGCCCAATAATTACTGTAGCGTTCGAGAAATAGCTCTGTCCAGCCGTTTTCTTGACACCATTCTTGAATCCATGGTTCGTGAAAGTGTTTCATTGCTTCCCTGTTGACTTTTTCCGGTGATTACTATAAACATCTCTTGATGTGAATTTCATCCTAGCAAAGCTATCTTAAGGGTCGATCGGATTCAATAAAACTTAATATAATACTAAATCTGTTGAGTATAGGCTACATATCAGGACAGGCAAAAGGCAACCCCCCCAACCCCCCCCGACATCGGGGGGGCAAGAGGCAAAAGGGGGAATAAATAATCAGTCTTTAATAACCGGATTTAGTGTAAGCTTGCAGCCGTCGGCTGTCAGCCATCAGCTTGTTACTTTCTAGGGATCAGCTTGGGGATTGGGTGTGAGGGAATAGGGAAATAATTGTTAAAAAATTTCGGTTCTCGATTCGGTACAGATTGCCTGTAATTTTTGATCCCAAGTATCGAGGGGAAGGGTATCGAGATAGGCAAAGTCAAAGACAATCCCGATCGAGGGGATAGCTTGCCATTCGGGGGAATGTAAGAGACGATCAAAATAACCCCCCCCGTAACCTAAGCGATAACCTTGGCGATCGCAAGCGACGGCGGGAATTAATAGTAAGTCCACTTCAGCCGGTAAAATGAGAGGGGCGATCGCTGTTGGTTCATAGATGCCATAACGATTTAATTCTAGGGGATCGTCGGCAGTCCAACAGTGCCAAGTCAGGCTATCTCCGTCACAACGGGGAAAACCCCAGCGATGGTGTTGGCAAAATAAGGAACTTAAATCCGGCTCTTGACGATAACTGAAGTAAGCGAGAATGGTTTTAGCGTGCTGAAAGAGGGGTAAAGATTGTAAATTTTTGCAAAGTTGCTGACTATTTTCTTGCCAAATATGCTTAGGAAGCGATCGTCTTTGGGTAATTAGTTGTTTGCGTAATTGGGCTTTTTTGGTAGCAGAATCCATAAAATAGAGATAAATAGGAGAGTAAGTAGCTGGTTATAATTAAATTGAAGATGGATCCCCCCTTAATAAGGGGGGTGTCGATCCCTCCTTAATCCCCCCTTAATAAGGGGGGTGTCGATCCCCCCTTAATCCCCCCTTAATAAGGGGGGCATCTGACAGTTTTTAACACCTAACTACTTAGTAAGAACGATGCTAAATCTATTTAACTCGCTTTTTGGGCGTTATAACGAGAATATCAAGGCCAATGTGGAAATTTACACCTGGGCAACTTGTCCCTACTGTATTCGTGCTAAATGGTTGCTGGGTTGGAAAGGGGTAAAATACACCGAATACAAGATTGATGGGGATGAAAGCGCCCGTCAAGCCATGGCCGAACGGTCCAACGGTAAACGCAGTGTACCACAGATTTTTATTAATAATGAACATATCGGTGGTTGTGATGATTTGTATGCTTTGGATGGTCAGAAAAAATTAGATAATTTACTGGCTAAATGTGGGACTATCTAAAGTCTATTGATGAAAAAGCCTATGAGAAACATCGGCAATGGATGCGGTTAGCTTTAAATTTAGCGGCAACTGCGGGGGATCGGGGTGATGTACCTGTGGGAGCGGTTATCGTGGATAAAGAGGGACATTTAATCGCTCAAGGGGCTAATTGCAAGGAAAAACACCATGATCCCACCGCTCACGCCGAAATTCTGGCGATTCGTGCCGCTAGTCAAGTGTTAGGCAATTGGCACTTAAATGATTGTACCCTCTACGTCACCCTCGAACCCTGTCCCATGTGTGCCGGGGCAATCATTCAGGCTAGATTAGGATTATTAGTGTACGGTGCTGACGATCCCAAAACAGGAGTTATCCGCACTGTGGCTAATTTTATTGATAGTCCTTTTTCTAACCATCGTTTACCGGTAATTGCGGGAATTTTAGCCAAGGAATCGGGGGAATTATTACAAACATGGTTTGAGAAAAAAAGATGAGAAAAATTTGAGTAATTATCGGGACGGTTGATAAATTTAGCTAAATTTATCAAATTATTGCCTTAGACATGACAAAAATAACCCATGATTAAAAGCTTTCGATGTAAAGATACAGAAAAGCTTTATAATAAGCAGTTTGTTAAAAAGTTTTCTGGGATTGAACGATTAGCGATCAAAAGATTGCGTATTTTAGAAAGTGCTAATACACTAGAAGCATTGGCAGGATTGCCGAGTAACCGCTTAGAACGTTTAAAAGGAGATAGAATCGGTCAATATAGTATTCGTGTCAATGACCAGTATCGTATTTGTTTCTCATGGGATGATGCAGCTACTAATGTTGAAATTGTTGATTATCATTAAGGAGAATTCACGATGAATAATTGGAAAAGTCCTATCCACCCCGGTGAAATTTTAGCTGATGAATTAGAGGAAATTAATCTTGATGTTTCTCAGCTTGCCACAAGAATTAATATCTCTGAGAATGAACTTGAGCAAATTCTCAAGGGACAAGGAAATATCACGGGAGATATTGCTTTAAAATTAGGGCGTTTTTTTAATACAGGGGCAGAAATTTGGATGAATTTACAAAAAGTTTATGAGTTAGATATAGCGAGGGAAAAGTTAGGAAATACCCTCGAAGAAATTATTCCTTATCAATCCCTGTCTTCAGGATAAATTCTCTTGAATTCTATAATTATTCATTTGACATACTGGCTGCATCTCACATTTGCAGAAATAGCGACAATCAGCAATTATCAGTCATCCCCAAACTGATACAAATGTATGAATAACCGCGTGTGGGAGTTAATCATACTATTAAAAACGGATTTGGTATTACCGTTAACAGTGGACTAGCTGATCACCACCAGTTGCATTAACCCGATACTTTTGCCAAAATGGAGTAAATATAGTAGCGGGGGGATGGTCAATGACAGCACAGGAAGTATTAGAGTTAATTCAACGGGCAAAGGACGAAGGAGCGCGGAGGTTGTATCTGTACAACAAAAACTTAACAGAAATTCCCCCCGAAATCGCTCAACTCACCCGCCTGCAAAGCATCCACCTCAGCAATAACCAAATCAGGGAGATTCCAGAAGCGCTCGCTCAACTCACCTCCCTGTTCTACCTCGACCTCAGCAATAACCAAATCAGCGAGATTCCAGAAGCGCTCGCTCGACTCACCCGCCTGGGAGACCTCCACCTCAGCAATAACCAAATCAGGGAGATTCCAGAAGCGCTCGCTCAACTCACCTCCCTGGTAGACCTCTACCTCAGCAATAACCAAATCAGCGAGATTCCAGAAGCGCTCGCTCACCTCACCTCCCTGCGATTCCTCATCCTCCGCAATAACCAAATCAGGGAGATTCCAGAAGCACTCGCTCAACTCACCTCCCTGCAAAGCCTCGACCTCAGCAATAACCAAATCAGGGAGATTCCAGAAGCGCTCGCTCAACTTCCCTTCCTGCGATTCCTCCACCTCAACAATAACCAAATCAGCGAGATTCCAGAAGCACTCGCTCAACTTACCTCCCTGTACAGCCTCGACCTCAGCAATAACCAAATCAGGAAGATTCCAGAAGCGCTCGCTCACCTCACCCGCCTGGGAGACCTCGACCTCAACCATAACCAAATCAGCGAGATTCCAGAAGCGCTCGCTCACCTCACCTCCCTGCAGCGCCTCGACCTCAACCATAACCAAATCAGCGAGATTCCAGAAGCGCTCGCTCAACTTACCTCCCTGAGAGACCTCTACCTCAGCAATAACCAAATCAGGAAGATACCAGAAGCGCTCGCTCAACTTACCTCCCTGAGAGACCTCGACCTCAGCAATAACCAAATCAGGAAGATTCCAGAAGCGCTCGCTCGACTTACCTCCCTGGAAGACCTCTACCTCAGCAATAACCAAATCAGGAAGATTCCAGAAGCGCTCGCTCGACTTACCTCCCTGGTACGCCTCGACCTCAGCAATAACCAAATCAGGAAGATTCCAGAAGCGCTCGCTCAACTTCCCTACCTGCAATACCTCTACCTCAGCAATGAGATACCAGAAGCGCTCGCTCAACTTACCTCCCTGCAACGCCTCGACCTCAGCAATAACCCAGGGGACCTGCGTAGGAATAATATCCCAGCCAGACAGTCGCTCTGTAGAAGAATCAGACAAGCCATAAATGGTACATTATCAAAGCGCAAGTCCCCAGCGAGAAACCAACAACGATGACAC
>NZ_JAPZRB010000466.1:0-5013 GCF_027531105.1 Microcystis sp. LE18-22.4A | reverse complement strand
AAAATAGGCTTTTCGAGGGTAATTCTTGTTTTAATTCTCCATGTACGCAGTCTTTAAAAGCCTCTATTTCGTTCCAAGACACGATTAAGAGTGGCTTTTAGGCTAAGTATAATTACTTATCGCGTAAGTGAGATGCTCCCGCTAATGACCCCAAAAGAAGAGCAAGCGCACTTCGGAATACGCAACTAGAATGCCATTAACAATGTCAGAAGTCATTCGAGATTTCGCTCTTGAGACTAGACAATTATTTTTAGCTGTGGTTCGCTGTTCTATACTGGCCTTTGTTTCATCCCATCGGTAAAACCGAGGGTCTTCACCCGACATTGCAAATAAACCTTTTCTACCCTGGGAGAAAAACCGAGCCATTGACGAGATAAACGAGCAAAAGTGTCAGGATCACCGCTAACTGCGAAGTTAGTAGGTAGGGGTGTTTCGGGATTTTTTAGACCTAATAATTCTAGTTCTTTTTCCGCCGCTCGGACAACGGAAGCGGCGGGATCTACCAACCGCACGGAACTAGGTAAAAGACGACGTAAAACCGGGGAAAGATGGCGATAATGGGTACAACCATAGACCAGAGTATCAATATTTTCTGCTAGTAAAGGCTGAAGATATTCCCTAGCCACTTGTGTGGTGTAGGGGTCAAAAATGCGGTTAGCCTCGATCAAAGGGACAAATTCAGGACAGGGAATTTGCCAAACTTGGGCAGTAGGATCGATTTCTTGAATCGCTTGTTTATAGGCATTACTTTTAGCCGTAGCGGGAGTAGAAATCACCCCAATGCGCTTTCCTTTTTGCACGGCAGTTTTTGCCCCGGGTAAAATTACCCCCAAAATTGGTAAATCTTTAAATTCGGCCTGTACTTCTTCTAAAGCCAAGGCGGAACTGGTATTACAAGCCATAATCACCATTTTCACCCGGCGCTCGCTCATCCAAGTGAGAATTTCCAGGACAAATTCGATAATTTCCCCTTTAGAACGGGTTCCGTAGGGCAGTCTAGCGGTATCAGCGAAATAGAGAATTGATTCTTGGGGCAGTTGTCGATACAACTCCCTTAAAACGGTCAGTCCACCCACACCACTATCAAACACACCAATCGGACTAAGTTGTGATTCTCTCATAGATAATATCGAGGAAAACGCTGATCTAAAATAGCTTTATTTGATGATATTAAAACACGGATTTTTTGATCAGTAAACTAATGCTCCAATCATTTAATCATTAACGGAGATTTCGTTGAATATATTCAATAATCCCCCCAGCGATCGCCGCCGCCATTTGTCGTTGAAAGTTGACATTGGCTAATTTAGCAGCATCCTCAGCGCCGGTAACGAAACCCACTTCCACGAGGGTAGAGGGCATTTTCGAGGTTCTCAGCACATAGAAACGGGCCCGACGCACCCCCCGATCGCGCATATCGACACTGCGGACAATATTGCGATGGATGGTGTCCGACAAACGGCGATCACCGAAGTAATAAACTTCCAATCCGTTGACATCCGGTCGTGCTTTCCCCATAGAGTTAGCGTGGATACTGACAAATAGATCGGCATCGATCTGGTTAGCCAGATCCGTGCGACCTTGCAGGGTGACAAAAAAATCACTATCTCTAGTTAGACGCACATCGATGCCCTGTTGTTGCAGGATGCGGGTAACTTCTAGGGAAATGGGCAGAATTACGTTTTTTTCCTGAAGGCCACCAATTCCGATCGCCCCCGGGTCCTTACCACCGTGGCCCGGATCGATCACCACTAGAAAGCGGCTATTGCGTTGTTGGGGGGGATTAGGAGTGGGGTTAGAAGGGCGCGGCGGTGGGTTAAATTGCCCCGTATTGGGGGGTAAAGGGACAGGTATAGTGGTGTAGTCAGGAACCTGAGAAAGGGGGCTAGAATTGCGGGAGGAAAGCAATTCTAGGGCTAGGGTTTGATTGCCCGTTTGAGTTAATTGTCCCAGTTGAAAACCCGCGGCCGTCTGTACCAAAATCAGCACCCGATTGCTGCTTTCCTGACGTACCCGCAATTGATAGATGGGACTAGAGCGACCAAAGCGCGGACCGCGAAAAGACTCGGCTAACTTAGCATTTTCGATGCTTAGTTCATAGACACCATCCCGGTTAACACTGCCGTTAGCTTTTAGGGGTAAATCCGCACGAATTAACAGGCGATCGTTATTACCCGCCAGATCGATCGAGGAGATCGTGGCCAAACGATTGCTCGAAGGGGGATTATTGGCAGTTTTCGGGGGGGGATTGTTGGGGCGAGGATTGGGATTAGTGGCGCTAGTGGGGGGGGGAGAGGAGATATTATCCACGGAACCCAGACCACCCCTAGGCAGTAAAACCAAACCACCAAAACGACTATAGAGAGCTTGCCAATCGGGACTATCCTTATTAACGCTCAGGGAAATCTTGGCCCGTTGATTGGCAGTCTGACTGAATTGAATATCGCCGACCCCATAGCGATTGACGGGGATAGTTTGACCGGTGAGACTACTGGGTAAAGTGGCCCCGGGTAATTCAAATTCGATTTTTTTGCCGTCCCGGCTGCGTTGACTGCGGATCGATCGCTCATCACCATTTTGCTCTAAACGGACAAAAAGACCATTGCGAGTTACCTGAAAATCATCGTTGTTGTCCGTCTGGCTAACTGGAGGTGGGGGAGTGGGACGGGTGGAACCGCGATCGGGGGGAGGTGTGGGGTCAGGGGTGACGGGTGGTTGCGTTTCCTCCCTAATTGGTTGGGGTTCTGGCAATTCCACTGTCCATTGGGTGGGCGAAATTCCGCGAATTTTTACCTGTTGAGGATCAAAGGTGTAGCCTGGGGCCAATTCAATCACTAAACGGGTAGTTTCCGCATCAAATTGACCAATACGGACACTTCTGACGATATTGCCAATGGGCCGGTTAATATTGGGTTGCCCTAACTTGATCCCGGGCAGATCGATCACGATCCTGGTGGGGTTAGTGATCATTTGCGCTCGCGGTTGCACTCGATTGTCGGTGGTGAACACCAGACGATTCTCATTGGTGTCGAATCGCCAAAAGACGAGCTTGCCGGCCCAAGCAGGGGCCGCCACCAGCAACCAAGTTAATGCGCTTAGGAATAACCAATGAAATCTCACGATCGATGCTCCCGTTGCTCAGTTATCAATTACCTTTTTTCGGTAAAAATGGACAATTTTGTCGATTTTTGGCCATCCATAGCTCCGTTAATGCTCTGAGAATGACTATCAATAAAAACAAGCTTATGGGACGTTGGCATGGTCTGCTATGTTTCTGATCAGTGATCAGGGATTGGTTGTTGGGGTGTTGGGGTTTTGGGGTTTTAGTTGAAATTACCCTATCTCCCTATCCTCTAGCTCCTAACTCACTGCTCACTGCTCACTGATTGAGGGCTGGCGGTAGGTTCTTTAAATACTAACCTTAACAGGGGCGGAGCGATAAAGGTAGTCAAGATCACCATCATAATAATGGCCGCATCGGCAGCGGGGGATAAAGCGCCACTAGCAGCCCCGACTCCGGCAAAGACTAAACCCACTTCACCCCGGGGAATCATGCCAACTCCGATCGCCAAGCGATTGAGTTTTTCCTTGCTGAAAACGGCTAACCCCGTCACCACTTTACCCAAAATAGCGACGACAATTAAGAAAGCGGCCAAGACTAATCCTTCTCGATTAGTGGGAATAGCGGGATTAAGGACACTTAAATCGGTTTTTGCCCCCACACAGACGAAAAATATCGGTACAAATAAATCGGCGATCGGGAACACTTGTTCTGCCAATTCCGATCGCTTTTCCGTTTCCCCTAGAACCAGGCCCGCAGCAAAGGAACCGAGAATCGCTTCTAATTGGATAACTTGGGCAATATAAGCAAGAATAAAGGCGAAAATCAGGGAAACTAAGAGCAATTGTCCCCTAGTTTTCATGCTATTAACTAATTGAACGTAAAAGGGGCTTAAAAAACGACCGATCAGGATCGCCCCGATTACAAAAGCGCTAGAACTAATAACTAAATAAATTACTTTGCTAATTTGCACTTCTCCGGTCTTCACCAAAGAAGCAACGACAGCGAGAACGATAATACCGAGAATATCATCGAGAACCGCTGCCCCGATGATAATTTGACCTTCTTTCGCCGATAACTGCCCTATTTCTGCTAAAACCTTGGCGGTAATGCCGATACTGGTAGCGGTTAAAGCTGCCCCGGCAAAAATGGCGGGAATGGTGGCCAGATGAAAGATATAGATTAAACCCAAAGTACCCACCAAAAAGGGAACCGCAACTCCCACCACTGCGACGACGGCTGCCTGCGGACCGACGCGAATTAATTCCTGCAAGTCTGACTCTAAACCAATCTCGAACAGCAGGATAATTACCCCCAATTCCGAGAGGACGGAAATCACCTCACTGGCAGCACTAAAAACGGCGGGAGATTCCTCCGGGGTGAGGGGAGAAGTGGATTGTAGGAAATGAATGAGGAGAGAATCCTCGAATCCCGCCCCTCCTTCCGGAAAAACCAGTAATTTTAGGGCAGAAACCCCGATAATCACGCCACCGACTAATTCTCCTAACACGGGGGGCAAGTTGAATCGGACGCATATTTCTCCCCCCAGTTTACAGGCGAAATAAATAACGGTCAAACTCAGCAGCACGCAGGCTAAAACTAAGGCACTATCGGCAGTTTCGGCTGTAGCTGCCGAGGCTAACAGGGGAATGTTAAAACTCCAAGCGGAAGAAAGAAAAGGCTGTAGTATCATCGCTCGCTCAAAATTACTCTCAATACTCTAACAAGCTTGCGGCTTATTCAGTCATCCCTGCTCAAAGTTTGCCGTTCTATTAAACTTACTCAAATCTACTCATGAGCAAATTTGAAGCTAATTTCCTGCTTCAAGGTAGCAGTGTCGGCACTATCTACTCCCCAGGCTGACACGGTGGAACTCACCGCCAAAGAAGCTAGATTGAGACTAGCGTTCAAGTCTCTATCACAAACAAAAGAGCATTGTTCACAATCAAAAA
>NZ_JAPZRB010000514.1:0-2521 GCF_027531105.1 Microcystis sp. LE18-22.4A | reverse complement strand
ACAATTCCTATTTTTTCATAATTAGGGGTCTCAAGCTCCCCCTAGCGGCCACCGAGAAAACCTTCACCAGATAAGTATTTTTACTCAAGTCTCTGGAGGGGGACAGCTTATGTGACAGTTGAGGGTGCGGAATGTGGGTTTCAGCCTCGCCCGTAGGTTGGGTTGACGCAAGGAAACCCAACATCAATCAACTCATAACAGAGTGCGATGCCGAAGGCACTGCGTAGCAGCACGCTGATCTGGTAGGGTGGGTTAATGAAATGTAACGGTGCGATTCGTTTCTAGGGGAATAAATAGCCTAGAGTAGCCTGTAGGTTGAACTTCGGCCGTGAGCTTTTGCCGAACGGTTGACGCAAGGAAACCCAACCATATCAAGTTTGCTGTGAGGTTCCGCTGTTGCTACAATTTGATCCCACATCCATAATTCTATCAAGCTAAAATGGAGTGCTATCTAGAAGGAACTTATGATGAAATACAAAATTGTCCTTTATCGTTCTGAAGAAGGAATTACTGTTGGCGTTCCTGCGCTCCCCGGTTGTTGGTCCGAGGGAGATACTGAGGAAGAGGCATTAACCAATATCCAAGATGCAATTCGTGAGTATCTTGCAGCCTTAGAAGAACGCTTGCAAGATGGGGAAATTCGTGAAATTGAAATGCAGGTGTAACTATGCCTAGAATTCCTGGCGTAAATCACCTAGATGCAGTACGAGCCTTGGAGAAGGTAGGCTTTCGGATCATTCGCCAAGGCAAACATATCATCATGAGTGATGGGGTGCGTCAAGTTGCTCTTCCAAGGCACAATCCAATTAAGGCATTTACAATGGGTGGAATTGTTCAAGATGCTGGTTTGACAGTCGCAGAATTTCGTAAACTATTATGAGTGCGATGCCAAAGGCACTGCGTAGCAGATCGCCTCGCCCGTAGGTTGGATTGACCCAAGGAAACCCAACATCAATCAACTCATAACAGAGTGCGATGCCGAAGGCACTGCGTAGCAGCACGCCGATCTTGTAGGGTGTGTTAATGAAGTGAACGCACCTTATCTAATGTTCAAAATCCGTGGGTTACGCTAACGCTAACACAGGCTACATCATATTTGATCGCCAAGATTAAGTGATTGCCAAAGCGATCGGGCATAACACAAGGCTGGGTTGACGGCAGGAAACCCAGCATTGCTTTTCTCTATCAACACTAACCAAAAGCGCGATCCCACCCAAAACACATCGACCCTTATTAGAAGCGGATAATTTCGATCGTGCATCGCGATCGTTGAAAACAGACATCAAATTCTCGAAAAAAGTTCGTTTGCCCAAGAATTAAGGGTATCTGAGAAGTTTTTGCCCAAGCAAAGGCTAGACGAACAGGTTCCAAATTCCCAATTTGAACATACACAAATAACCCTCGTGCTTCAACCCTTGCAAGATTTCCGGCCAATGGCAAGCGGACAGTTTGTTCCTCCCAAATTGCACCCAATTGCGGCCCGATGTCGTAAGGTAATAGATTGACCGTAGATCCGGTATCCAGCAGGGCATTCGCAGAAACAGAAAGGCCTGCATGACTCAGAGTGATGGGAATCGTGGGTAATGCTTCATCGTCGGAAAGGGGAAATTCGACTGTACTAGGCATGGGTAGATGCCTCTCCGTCATCCTGAATCAGATGCATCAGAATATTGGCGGCTTCCGTGGCATCGTAGGGCGACCAAATCGGATACTCTGATGCGGAAAAGATAACCTGTAGTTCAGCATCCGGGATTTGTGCAGCTAGGAGTTTGAAGAGTGATAATTTGTCTGTCTGGCTCAGATTGTTGACCAGAAGAATTAACTCAGTGAGTGACATGGCTTAAACTTCTAGATATGCGAGAATAAATTGATCATAAGCGATCTGTGAGGTACGGTCTAACAATCCCGTTGCACACCGACCGTATCAGGTTGGTCGGTGCTGAGTAACAAGAACCACATCATGTCCAGCATCAATTAGAAATCTCGCAGTGATTGCGTAAACGTCTTGATCGAGAAGAAATTTCATTATTAAGCCGACACAAGTTTAATGTCTTCAGCCGCTACTAAAGCGATAGCATATTGCAGACAACACGAATGTCTTCAATTTGTAAATCAGGGTAATAATCCTGAATAATTATACTGAAAGAGAGTCCCTCATTTAGCAACTCAAGAACACTCTGCACAGTGATGCGCGTCCCTTCTATGCAGGGCTTCCCAAAATGAATTTGAGGGTTAACAGAAATTTTATACATTGTTGTCACCTAGTCGTAAGATGCCCTTATTTTAGATCACATTGCACAAAAACAGCCGTATAACAAGTCGCTGCACCGGAACGCCGTCACTTGGTTGGTTGAGTGCGATGCCGAAGGCACTGCGTAGCAGCACGCCGATCTTGTAGGGTGCGTTACGGCGAATTATTAATTTTAGTTTTTTGACTAAATTGATAGCCGCCTAACGCACCCTACTGGTTTGTTTCAGCTAAGATAGGGCAATAGATTTCGGCTTAAAGTCTTAGATTATA
>NZ_JAPZRB010000101.1:0-3300 GCF_027531105.1 Microcystis sp. LE18-22.4A | reverse complement strand
ATGGTTCTTCGTTACTTGGTATGGTTCGATAGGGGGGCATAAATCGACTAAATCCTTATCTGGTAAGAGACTTAATTGATTAGTTCGCTCTATATCAAAAACAATTAACAAAAATCGCTAAATGCCTTTCTATATAAGGGTTCCATCCCTTATAACCCCCGTCCATTGCATAACAAAAACCGAAGAACCGTTTTCTTTCAGGTTCTTGTGAATCTAAAGCCCATTGGTATAATTGAAGTTGTCCTATTGTTTTTTCTAATTCACTGATAACTGAAGGCGTATCAAAGTCTTTGATTTCTACAGCAATTTTACGTTCTTCTTTTTCCGCAGCAAAAAACTTTTCTGCTCCTAAATCAGCTTTAAGCAAGGTTTTTTCTAAGGTTAGAATTAAAGGATCATCAGTGATTTTCCAACCCTCTTTTTCTAAAGTATGACGTAATGATAAATGTAGATCGTCTCGTCTGGACATCCTTATAAACCCTGCTTAAGAGGTTCGTTTACTATTTTACTACAGTTCGCCCTAATTCGGATTTATTATGACTGAAAAAGCGGTAAGGTGGGCAATGCTCACCCTACTATTTCTATTTTCGCTTGGTCAGGCTAGAGACTAACCCTAATCCTCCTAATCCTAACAAGGCAACAACGGAACTCAGTGCAGATCTGGTAGGGTGTGTTCCCTCATGCAAGTCCTACCGCTGCAGCGATAGATTTGAATGATTACAAGCTAAAAACGTCTAGGCACAGCGACGGACGGGAGTGCGATCGGTTATGATCGAGTTGTAAATTTTTGTTACGAAGTGCAGTCAGATTGAACAATTGGTGCCACAATCTTCGGGGAAAAGCTGATGTTATTTCGGCTGATTGTCAGCAATCTAGCTAAAGGAATTCGAAAGACTGCGATGACCTACTATAAAGACCTGACTCCCTACGAATATTTTGCCAGGCATGAACCGCCTGTACTAAGAGGTGAGCGTATGCTAACCACTCTCAATGTTGGTTGGCTCAGCGGCAACAAATCCTATTCAAAGGGGGAAACTTCTCAAGAGTTCAAGGATACACTGTTCCAACTCTGTCTGGACGAATACATCGTTAATATTGCTCGTGGGTTTCATGTATGCGAATTGTGCCGTGACATTTCCTATGAACAATGGTGCGTACCACGATATGGGGAAAAGACTCATTGGCTCAACATCGGAACTGGCGAGATCCGTGTGATTGGCCAATCTGCCATCTACGCTGCGCCTACACTCATCTATCATTACGTTGTGGAACACCAGTATAAGCCACCAGACGAATTCATCGAAGCCGTTGTTACGGGTCCTTCGCCAGAGTCAGAAGAATACCAAGCTCTCCGAAGAAAATTTCATTGATTCAAGTAAATGATATAGCGTTTCCTGTTCGCAAGAGGTACATTATTGATGTTGAAAAGCTTAATCAGCAAAGGTTTAATTGTGCCACATAGATGTGAGAACCGCTATAATAATCTAAAAACGTCTAGGCACAGCGACGGACGGGAGTGCGATCGGTTATGATCGAGTTGTAAATTTTTGTTACGAAGTGCAGTCAGATTCAACAATTGGTGCTGCAACCTTGCGGAAAAATTAGAATCTCAGCAGCGCTTGCTTACCACTAGCTTTATAGTCATTCATGCTTATCAAATCCCTAAAGGAGCTTCATGAGTCCTTGTTGGCACTTGTAGAAGCGCCGAATCAGAAAGAAGAACATTACCAAAAGTGGTTTGAAAATAACCGGATGATATTCTCTGTACTTGGTTTTTCGGAGGAAATACCTCACCCTTGCTCAATCAACATTGAAGGAGAGGAATACATCCCTGACTTCTTGGCAAGAGACTGTAGCGGTAGCTGGTTTGTCTTTGAACTCAAGAGGCCAGATATTAAAGTCCATACACAGAAAAACCGGCGTAGGACTTTCTATCGAGATTTTGAGTCATACATCTCTCAATGCAATGAGTATTCACTCTTTTTTGAGGAGACGGATAATCGAAACTTTATGAAGACAAAGTATGGGATCACCGTTCAGAGACAAGTACATAGCATACTTGTGGCATCAAGAGATGATTCGCTTGATAAACATTGGGTTCACGACGAAATTGTTAGGAATAGAAATTCAAGAATAACCTTGTTGACGTTTGATGATATTCTTTCATCTATCGAAAATCAAATCAGGCTTCAGGAGTCTCCACTGCTTCATCTACAAGGAGTTTCAGGTGCTGTACTCTTTTCGCATTTTGATCCAATAACTACACCTCAAGATCAATACCTGCTTGATTTTGGCAGTGATCCTATGAACAAAGTCTCGGTAGGATTCAATGCAAATTCGGTTTTTGTAGATATTACGATCAAAGGAAAATGCGTACCAACCAGAAGGCCTTTCTTATTCGTACTTGGGAATAAACCAAATCTACTTTACTTTCGGGTTGGTCTATCTGATTCATGTACACATATATCATTATCAATGAATGGCACTGAATCCATTGACAGAGTATTTGATCCCATGCACATAAAGACCGAATCAATTCACAATATCGTATGCGGATCTGACGTGATGATGAAGACACCCGCAAGCTCAATAATGTATGAGGTTATTGTCTATGCTTGTATACTCGATCATAAAGAGAAAGAGCAGCTCCTTTCATACTTTAACCAGAGATATCAATACTATCTCTCTCCACTAGCGATTCATCCCTTGCCTGGAATATTATTTGACGGCTTGAAAAGCCTGTACACCCCCGGCCATCCTTTTTCGACTGACAAAAAAATATCAGGAAAAAGTATTCTTTCAAATAAGATGTTAGGCTGGTACGATGCTGCGGGTGGAAACTTAACACTTTCTGACGGAAGTACTCCGCTGCCTGCGCCATATCTTGCGCAGCCCAAAGCCATGCCTCCTTACTCCTCTAACTAACCTGTAGTAGCTGTAGCTGTAGGGTGTGTTCCCTAATGTAACTCCTACTGCTCCACCGATCGATTTTGGGGAACGCACCATAGTCATTGATTCAAGCAAATGATAATAAGCTAAAAACGTCTAGGCACAGCGACGGACGGGAGTGCGATCAGATATAGACAAATATGGAGGCATTTTACCTTACTTTTTGGAGCCGTGATCTGTGGGCAATATGACATGATTAATAGAAGAAACAGGTGCGAAACGTTTAGGCATGAAATAGGGCTGAAATGCCTGAAATAACCGCCTAGTAAGGTCTTCAGTCCCCCGACTGAATCTAAGAGGTCAACCATGACCAACCTTATAACTGTTTATATGTCCCGACGTTTAGTATCG
>NZ_JAPZRB010000300.1:0-1904 GCF_027531105.1 Microcystis sp. LE18-22.4A | reverse complement strand
CTTACCTCATTTCATCGCTAAAACTGATGTTAGAGACGGGAGATTTTTGGGGTTGCCAGATTCGAGATTTGTGCATCTATGGCAAGGTTAGATTTAAGTGTGATCTTTAGTTACTATATCACCAACTCTGTCATCTCTTAGCCCTTGGCTATCAGCAAACTCTCCCCAGGCGTTGCTGATTGGCGATCTGAAAGAGGATTAAGAGAACGGGGAACTTAGATAAAAGTGATGTTAATTAAATAACTTTTGCCACCATCAAATCAATAATAATCAGGGCGATAAATTGCGGAATTAATAATCTTAGTGCTTGTTTAGCAATTTCGTCAGTCAGGAAAATAGAAGTTAAAGCGGTTTATTTTAAAGTAAATTAGACTCTTTTAAACCCGATAATGCTGCATCTACATCTAGGATTTTCTGACCCGTGATGTAGTTATCATCTTCTTTTTCTGATTTAATAGCAGCAATATAGGTTGAATTAACTGATTTTAGAGCATCAAACTGAGGAAATGCAATAAATAAACCATCTTTGTCGCTGAGACAAAAAATGTTTTTAGAGTCAGACAGGCTGAAGATAATTGTATGTAGTGATGATCCCCAAGTACCGACAATATATTTATGCTTATTTACTAAATATATCTTTTCTTGTAGAGTCAAATTTTCTGAATAAATAATAGCAAAGCCACGTTCTCTTAATATATTTTCTAGTTGCTCTTCCCCTAGAATTTGTCGGTTGGCTTTTTTTAGGTTAGTTCGAGAAATGTAAAGCGGTTGCTCAGTTTGCGTGACTTTATCGGGTAAGAGCTTTTGGGCTACTAACTCGGGAACACTTTTGTGACAGGCAAAAACCTCTCTTCTATAAAAGCTCAGAGAAGGATAAGGAAAAACCACCTCTCCTAGTATCACAGGTCTAGTCAACTCTAAGAATTGCTCGGAGTCTAAGTCAAGAGCAGTCATAAATTCGTCAACGAAATCCCTAGAGACCTTTAAGTCACTGATAGACTTAGCTTTACGAGGTTGTCCGATGACCAAAATCCCTAATTTTTCAGCTTGTTCTAAGTACCAAAGACGACAAATTGATTCACAAAGAAAATGTCCATAGTGTAGTGAGATATTCTCTCCATACATAAATTTCTGATCAATCCTTTTAATTTTAGTAGGATCAATAGATTGATGGTATAAAGATTTAAATTCCTGAGAATCTTGCTCGGATTTTGGAATGCCTGGCATTTTAAATGTGTTAATTCTTGACCCATCTCTTAAATCATAGAAAGCTTTATACCTAGGAACATAAAGGACATCTTTGACGGTGATAGTCTTCTCTAGAGGTAGTTTGTCACTGTAGTTTATACTATAATAGTCTTCTTTAATAACTTCCAATGTATCGGGGTGATAATTTAAAAAATTGGTCTGGTATTTCTGTGGATATTGTTTCTCTATAGCACTAATTTTTAAAGACTTGTAATTATTTTCCCATTGACTCGATACTGAGTCTCTTATCCTTCTAGGAACAAATAGAGCTTGGCTTTTTGATAAATATTTAGACAAATTATAGTTGGCTACATCTAGTATTTTGGTGGTAATGCCTTGCATAGAAATTTTAAGACAAATTAGAGATACGTGGAAATGATAACATGAATTTTTGCCAATGTCAAGGTTCATGGCTATAAAGTTTCCATTCCGACTAATTTCTAAGCGCTAGAAAAAAGCCGTTGTTGTCAAGGTACAAACTACTTGGGTATAAATTTGTTGGGCAGTAGTTTCCCTTTGATCATCTGAACAAGCGATCGCATCTTACCCATTCAATGGGTTGTTTGCAGAGAATTAGAAATAGCTAATTTTTCCTCAATCCAGCCTTTGACAATAGCTTGTAACCGTAAATCACGACGCTGACTTTCTTGCTCAAG
>NZ_JAPZRB010000309.1:0-1352 GCF_027531105.1 Microcystis sp. LE18-22.4A | reverse complement strand
GCTTTCCACTGGTTCATCAGGGAGGACAAAATCCGCTGGCAATTTCTCCCAGGTAATGGGGGGTAAAGTATCAGAGATGCGAGGTGCTAATGGGATTGTCATTTAGGCTCTCGTGTGATGGTGGTTATGGCGGTTTAGCTTCTCCTGATAGCAGCTAAGGATTGCTATTGGCAAGATAGCACATATTTTATTAATCTTAGGGACTTGCTTTAAATTTTAGATGCGATTGCGGGATCATTTCAATATTTTAGAGACGGGTTAGCCTTATTTTGGTGAGAGCAAACCCCGACGCACAAGGATTAGAAGAAGAATTACTGGTGCTTAATCTCCTGGCTTAATTTGCCGAATCAGATACCGTACCTCTGAGAGCAAAACCTCAAAACGCTTGTCTGACTCTTCCTGTCTTTGCCTGATTTCGGCAATTTCTGCTTGCCGAGCTTCATTTTCTCGTTGTTGCTGTGCCGCAATTTGCAGTAGAGCGTTTGCCGTTAATCTTACCCCTTCTACTGAATCTTTAACTTCCGAAACTGATTCTCGCAATTCCGAAACCGAGTCTTTGATTTCCGAAACCGATTCTCGCAATTCCGAAACTGAGTCTGCCAATTCATCTAGCATCTCATCTGTCCATCTCGTCCGTTCCCCATCCCGTTTTGTCATGGCTTGTTTTTCTCCCTTCTCAGTTTCAATAGCTGCTTAAATTGTAGGTAATTAGGGTTGGCTGAATAGATCTAAAAACCTTGTTGGGTAAGACTTTTAGACTTTTTGTCAATCAAAAAGTACCCAGCATGGGAGTGATCAGGGGGAAAATTCAGGTACTTTTTCCCTGAAAATTAGGTAATTGACCACCTCAAAACCGTTAAAACCCCACACCCCACCTGCCCCCCCGATGTCGGGGGGGTTGGGGGGGCCACACCCTGCCCCCAGGAAAAACTTTTTCAGCAGACCCTAATTATAGACGCAATCGCCGCTGGTTTTATCAAGCTTATGATTGATTTTCTGGTTTAATTTGCCGAATCAAATAGCGAACTTCTGACAGCAAAACCTCAAAGCGTTGGTCCGACTCCTCCTGTCTTTGTCTCATTTCATCCATATTACGCTGTTGCTGTGCTGCGATTTGTAGCAAAGCTTGTGCCGTCAATCTTACCCCTTCTACTGAATCTTTGATGTCCGAAACTGATTCTCTCAATTCCGAAACTGATTCTTTAATTTCGGAAACTGAGTCTGCTAATTCATCTAGCATTTCATCTGTCCATCTCGTCCGTTCCCCATCCCGTTTTGTCATGGCTTGTTTTTCTCCCTTCTCAGGTTCAATAGCTGCTTAAATTGTCAATAATTATAGACGCAATCGCCGC
>NZ_JAPZRB010000092.1:0-2125 GCF_027531105.1 Microcystis sp. LE18-22.4A | reverse complement strand
CACCTTTTTTATCGAATTTATTGAGTTGTTTTTCCCTCAATTGATCGATTATTTAGATAGGGACTCGATTACTTTTTTAGACAAAGAAGTATTTACCGATGTCACCGAAGGAGAAAGGTATGAAAGCGATTTAGTCGCACAAGTTAAGTTTCGCGGAAAAGAATCGTTTTTCCTGATTCATCTGGAGGCGCAGCCAAGTTCCCGCCAGGGGTTTAACCGGCGAATGTTTACTTATTTTGCTCGTTTTCATGAGAAATTTGTCTTACCGATTTATCCGATTGTAATTTTTTCTTATTCAAGGCCCAAAAAGAGAAGCGATTAGTCAATATGTAGTCGATTTTCCTGATTTTAAGGTATTAGAATTTAACTATCAAGTAGTGCAGTTAAATCGATTAAATTGGCGAGATTTTCTCAATCAGCCGAATCCGGTTGCTTCAGCTTTGATGGCGAAGATGAACATTGCAGAGATAGAGCGAGCCAAGGTAAAAGCGGAATGTCTGCGCTTGTTAATTACTTTCAGGTTAGAGTCGGCGAGAATGCAATTGATTTCTGGATTTATTGATACTTATCTCAATCTAAATCCGGTGGAAGAGAGACAATTTCAAGAAGAGATTAGCACATTTAGTCAACCCGTACAGGAGGGAGTTATGCAAATTACCACCAGTTGGATGCGTCAAGGTATTGAACTAGGTATTGAACAAGGTATCGAACAAGGTATCGAACAAGGTATTGAACAAGGTATCGAACAAGGTATTGAACGGGAAAAGACATTGATTCTTCGTCAACTTAAACGCAAGTTAGGGGAGATTAATCCTTCATTGGAAACTAAAATCATGCAGTTAAGTATTGATGATGTCGAAGTATTAGGAGAAGCTTTATTCGACTTCTCTACGGTTGAAGATTTAATCAATTGGTTAAATACTTTAACTGCCTAGGTTTGACGTTAGCGATCGCATCTTCGCCATGACAAGGGGTAAGATTGCTTCGGAGAGGGAATTTCAGTTAACAGTTAACAGTTAGAATTGAGGTCTGCCAAAGGGAATTGACAGACCGCAAAACATAGGATAGCATTTGTATAATTCTTATCAAAATACGGAGAAAATATGACTCTAGTTATTTCCCAAGAAGTGATTAAAGCAAGTGGTTTATCAGAGGATGAACTGTTGAAGGAAATTGTTGTTATGTTATTCCAACAAGATAAGATTAGCTTAGGAAAAGCAAGTGAGTTATTAGGTATTAATCAAATCAAGTTTCAACGGATGCTTTCTGAACGAGGAATTTGTATTCACTATGATGTTGCTGAGTTTCAGCAAGATATTAAGCATTTAAAAGAGAAAGGTTGGCTATGATTATTATTAGCGATACTTCTCCTCTCAGCAGTCTTGCTCTTGTTGGTTATCTGTCAATCTTAAAAGATATTTATACTAATGTTGTCATTCCCCAAGCAGTTGCCAATGAATTAGCCAATTTAACTGAGGAAGATATCCGCATTAAAGCGATAATTTCTCTGAAGTGGATACAGGTTAAACAAGCCACTAATTTAGAACTTGTGGCTTGTTTGAGGAATGAATATAATTTAGATCTTGGCGAAGCAGAAGCAATCGCTCTTGCCTTAGAATTAAAAGCAGATGAATTGTTAATTGATGAGCGTCTTGGACGGAGGGAGGCTGTGCGTTTGGGGCTGTCAATTACGGGGGTTCTAGGAGTTCTTTTAATCGCTAAAAATAGAGGATTGATTGCTAAGGTTAAACCGATAATGGAGTCTCTAATTAGCCAAGCAAATTTTCGCATCAGTCATCAACTTTATGAGGAGGTTTTGCAAACTGCAAATGAATTAGATTAAGTTGTGATTTTAGAAAACGGGTTTCTTCGAGAAACTATTTAGAAAACCCGTTTTCTTTGAGAAACCCGTTTTCTGTAAATTTTTGTTATATCCCCCTTGAAAGATTGGGGATTGTTGGGCTAAAACTGTTAGCAATAAACTTTTGCAGTTAACGTCATGACTTCTCCCCTGTTGCCGAGCTTTCCTGCTATTGACGATGTTTTGTTCAATTTTGCTCAATCTGATGGCTTGAGTCAAGCTAATCAGGTGAATAGTGCGAGAAATCAGCGTTTAACCGCTACC
>NZ_JAPZRB010000540.1:0-2934 GCF_027531105.1 Microcystis sp. LE18-22.4A | reverse complement strand
AAAATTCCTGGACTTTTTCCCTGAAAATTAGGTAATTGGCCCCCTCAAAACCGGTAAAACCCCACACCCCACACCCCACACCCCACACCCTGCCCCCAGGAAAAACTTTTTCAGCAGACCCTAAATAATTGGCTGAGTTGTAGAGATTTTTAGACTGCCAAGATAAATTATCTATCTCAGCCCAAAATCGATGTCCTTTCTTGATAATGTGTCTTTCTGCTACTAACATTATTGTCCGTTGTCTTTTAACTCAGCTATAATCTTTTCTGTCTTTATTTTCGACCTTCTTAATCCGTAAATTCGAGAACAAAAAGAGGTGATAATCGCTATTAAATCTGACATCAACTCATCCTGATTTTCCTCACTTTGATTGACAACCTCCAGTTTTTTATCTAGTTCTTTTAACAAGATTTCTAGATAATTAGTCCCAAATCTGGCTAGACGGTCTTTGTGTTCAACAATTAAAACATTATAATTGGGGTCAACTAGAATTTTGGCTAATTGTTGGCGATTATCGTTTAATCCACTGCCTACTTCTTTGACAACTTTGTAGATTTTGTAGCCTCTGGCAACAGCATAATCTTTTAATCGGTCAGCTTGTCTGTCTAGATTGTCTTTATTTTCGGCACTGGAAACTCTTGCATAAATGCAAGCTATCAAGTCGGGTTTTGAATGGTTGTCATCCGTTATGATAATTGTACCAGAAGGCAATTGATAACCTGTTAAATTTCCTTGTTTCCACCACCTCCAAGCCGTTCGATAACTTATTCCTGTTTTTTTTGCATAGTCTGATAGTTTCATATCTATATATTACCATGCTTGACTATATCTGACTATATTTGTATTGAAACTTTACAATACCCCCTAAATGGGGAGCATCTCACCTTTGTAACCCCTAAATCAGGTTTTATGTCAAGCTATTTTAAAAGCCTTGCTAGAAACCAGTTTTAGGGACAAGTATAATTACTCACTTGCATAAATGAGATGCTCCCCCTAAATGAAACTTAATAGCGCACCCTGCGGTTTCAGAGAAAGACCTTAACTTTGCTTAGGTTTGAGTGGATTGGCGAGCATCCAGACGGGAGTTTATTAGCTTGGGTAATAGCAATCCGGATTTCGCTTTGTAAGCGTCAAATTCAGGATAGCGGGAGAGGGAGCGGTCTTTTTTAAGCATATTGGGAATGAAGACCCCGGCGATGAATCCCCCCAAAATCAGAAAAGGGAGCCAATGTTGGGCTAACAGGGCAAAACTCAGATAAATTAAAATCTCTCCTAAATAGTTGGGATTGCGACTACGACTAAAGAAACCTTCGGTGATCAATCCTTCCCTATATTTAAGGGTAAAATACTTTTGGGCATCGCTACCGTAATGGAGAAATACCCCCATAATATTGATCGCTATGGCTGCGGATATTAAAGGAGCGGCGGCCGTGACCTTCCCGCTAACAATAATAAAAGGGGCAGCCCAATACAAACCGAGAACGATAAAGGTAAATATTCCCATAGCCAACGGTATTTCTTTTTCCCATTGTTGATCTGGATATAATCTATCCTTGATCAGCCACATCAGACCGTAAGTTCCGTGTAGGGCAAGGTATATCCAAGCGAGCGGGGTAAAATTATTATAAAAAGCCATTAAGCCCAATATAATTAGAAAAGTCAGAAATTTATGCCAATTAATCGCGTGTTTTATCTTCATTTTCTTCAAAGTAGAAATCAATCCTGTTGATCGAGTGCTAAACAATTATAACTACTAACGTTTCAATCCGGTCTTTGACATCGCTTGAGAATAAAAAATAAAGGTCGGGGACAGTTGTTAAAATCCATAATTGCTGGCCCGGTATTCTCCTCTAATTTCCCCAAAGAGTCATTAATCGGCAAATAATCCTAGATCATCAGCACCAGCTTCCAATCTGGTCTGTCAGGTTAACGGCGATCGCCGTTTTCTCGCTTGGGTTAAGACACCGCACTACCTAAGACCAAAGACTGGCGCATTGTTAATGAACACACTTTCCTATCCAAAGTTGTACTTACAAATACAATTTAATAAAATCTTTATATTTTTCTCATGCCAAGGTTCTACCTTGGCATGAGAAAAGGGAGGATATTCCTCCCTTCCCTGATGGGTTACACAAGAGCTAGAACCTCTGGAAATGTGTTACAAGGGCATCCCTTGCAACGAGGTAAGACTATACAGAAACGAGAATATCCAAGTTATCATTGAAACTGCTATAATTAACAAAATCTCAAGAATAGCAAAATTATATGAATGCACTAAAATACCAAACAATCATCAAAAATGGTCAACTTAGTTTACCTCCCCTCGACTTACCAGAAGGAACAGTTGTCGAAGCGATTTTATTATTTTATTGGGAGCATCTCATTTATGCAAGCGAGTAATTATACTTGTCCCTAAAACTGGTTTCTAGCAAGGCTTTCAAAATAGCTTGACATAAAACCTGATTTAGGGGTTACAAAGGTGAGATGCTCCCATTTTATTGATTAAAGAAGCTGCTGAAATGGATGAAACGGACTATCTGCTTTCCACAGAAGCTAACCGTCAACATCTCCAAGAGGCAAGAGAATCTCTGAAAAATCCTGATAGTTATATTTATGTAGATGCTGCTAACTGATCAGGAAAGTCGCCTTTCTAACCCGAAGTTTTGATGAGTTTAACCAATGGGCGCTCGCAGACAAAAAAGTTGACGCTAAAATTGTCAGCCTTATTAAAGATGTTCAAAGAGAGCCTTTTTCTGGATTAGGAAAACCAGAAGCATTAAAACATGAACTATCAGGGCTCTTCGGGAATTGTTATGCAAATAATTAACTTAAAATAAAATTCGATGAGAGCGCCTACGCTCAAAAGTAGCTGAAATCCATACAGGGAAGGACTTAAGGCACAAACAGGTTAATACCAAAAGATAGACAATTGAG
>NZ_JAPZRB010000441.1:0-9313 GCF_027531105.1 Microcystis sp. LE18-22.4A | reverse complement strand
GCTATGCTTCTTGAACCGAGGAAAACCCTTTTTCCCTGGTATCTTAGCATGACAATTCTGGTAAAACCGATTAATTGATTGCCAGGCTCTATCAGCAGCCGATTGACGAGCTTGAGAGTTTAATTTATTAACCCAAGGTGTCTCTTTATTATTAGCTAGTACCGCACAAAGTTTTTGGAGATCATTGCGGGTTGTCCCTTGATTGGACCGCCAATAAAGAACACAAGAGTTACGCACAAACTGAGAAGTTTTGATAGCTTCATCAAGCTGGTGATATTGCTCTGGTGTTCCGTTTTTTAGCTTTGCTTCTACGACTAGCATCTAACAATCCTTGACCTTTGGCTAAATTAATTATAACACAGTTTACCCACAGATGGTAGAATTAAACCGATGCTCCGTTGCTAATATTCTGGTCGGATTTCATCCCCCGCAAAGGTGAGTATCTTGTCGAAAAATGTAGTGGGGGCATTCATCCGACATTTTAGGTAACAAAGTGAAATATTTTTTCTTAACGGCAGGTTGGACAATAGGACGGGTGTGGGAATTTGGCGGTTTGTGGGATCACGCGAGTAGTTGGCGACGACCACCGCAGATAGAGCGATTAAATATTGGTATTTTAGAAGGAGAACAGGTTTTATGGCTTTATAAGGTGGAAGAAGCCGTGATTATGGTAGAAGTTGCCCCCAAGAGTGCCGAAATTGCCGATACTGTCCCCACCATCGGGCAAGTGGTGCTTAAACGCTTGATTAGTGCCGAACAAGTCCTCGAAATCCTGCAAAATGCCGAAGAACTACTGAGGAAGTAATCAGTTATCAGTTATCAGTTATCAGTCATAATTCCCCATCTCCCCACACCCCACAGCCCACAGCCCACACCCTACACCCTACACCCTACACCCCACACCCTACACCCCACACCCCACACCCCACACCCCACACCTCACACCTCACACCCCACTTCCTTATTTGGACTATTCTGGCCGAAGACCGATCGCAAAGACTTGAAATCTGTTCTAACAATAGTTACACTTCTTTAGAATAGATACACTTTTCAAGGGATAATGTAGGTCGGCTAACTCTTGCACTTAACAGTCGAGATTGTTGGGCTTATATTTTCACCCTGAATATAAAAAGCGTCTAAGTGGACACTAAATTGTCAATAGGAGGAGCGTAGTCAATGGGACTACCTTGGTATCGAGTACACACAGTCGTTCTCAACGACCCGGGCCGTTTAATTTCCGTTCACCTGATGCACACCGCACTGGTAGCGGGTTGGGCTGGCTCCATGGCCCTCTATGAGCTTGCTATTTTCGACCCCAGTGACCCCGTATTAAACCCGATGTGGCGGCAAGGAATGTTCGTGCTGCCCTTCATGGCCCGTTTAGGTGTCACTGGTTCATGGGGTGGCTGGAGCGTCACTGGCGAAACTGGTGTTGACCCCGGTTTCTGGTCTTTTGAAGGCGTTGCCGCCGCTCATATCGTCTTATCCGGTCTGCTATTCCTAGCGGCGGTTTGGCACTGGGTTTTCTGGGATTTAGAATTATTTATCGATCCCCGCACGGGCGAATCTGCGCTCGATTTACCGAAAATGTTCGGTATTCACCTGTTCTTATCTGGTTTACTCTGCTTCGGTTTCGGTGCTTTCCATCAAACAGGCCTTTGGGGTCCTGGGATGTGGGTTTCCGATGCCTACGGTTTAACCGGTCATGTGCAGCCCGTAGCTCCCGAATGGGGACCGGCTGGTTTTAACCCCTTTAACCCCGGGGGTGTGGTAGCTCACCACATTGCTGCGGGTATCGTCGGGATTATCGCCGGTTTATTCCATTTAACCGTTCGTCCCCCCGAAAGACTCTATAAAGCCCTGAGAATGGGTAATATCGAAACGGTGCTTTCTAGCAGTATCGCCGCCGTTTTCTTTGCCGCTTTCGTCGTGGCCGGAACCATGTGGTACGGTAATGCTACCACCCCGATCGAACTCTTTGGCCCGACCCGTTACCAATGGGATAAGGGCTATTTCCAAGAAGAAATTGAGCGTCGCGTCGAGGCCAGCATTGCCAACGGAGCCACCATCGCCGAAGCTTACCAAGCAATCCCCGAAAAACTGGCTTTCTATGATTATGTCGGTAATAGCCCCGCTAAAGGTGGTTTATTCCGTACTGGTGCCATGGATAGCGGTGACGGTATCGCTAAATCTTGGTTAGGACACCCCGTGTTCAAAGATGGCGAAGGTCGCGTCCTCAGCGTGCGTCGGATGCCTAACTTCTTTGAAACCTTCCCCGTTGTCCTGACCGACTCGGAAGGTATCGTTCGCGCGGATATTCCCTTCCGTCGTGCGGAATCGAAACTGAGTATCGAACAAAGTGGTGTCACCGTTTCTTTCTACGGTGGCTCTCTCGATGGTCAGGTCTTCAGCGATCCTGCTGATGTGAAGAAATTTGCCCGTAGAGCGCAACTCGGTGAAGCTTTCGAGTTTGACACCGAAACCCTGAAGTCTGACGGGGTATTCCGCACTTCTCCGAGAGGTTGGTTTACTTTCGGTCATGCTGTCTTTGCTTTACTATTCTTCTTCGGTCATATCTGGCACGGTTCTCGTACTATCTACCGCGACGTATTCGCCGGGGTAGATCCCGATCTGGAAGAACAAGTGGAATTCGGTTTATTCCAAAAATTGGGTGATCTTAGCACTCGTAAACAAGAAGTTTAGTTTTAGCTAAATCATCCATATAACTAAAGGAGTCAAGTCTTTGACTCCTTTTTTTGTTAATTATGGCTTGCTGAATAATGGTAAAACCCTTTTAAAATAAGGCTTTTGACCTGTTAAAATCCGATGTTCATGCTGCGAAAATCGGATTGAGACCCTCAAAAACCTTGCATTATCCTTCTTATAGTACATAAACTGGTACGAAAAGAGAGGGCAACAAAGCCTGAAACGACCGGCTACTGACGACCGACGACCGACGACCGACTCCTAACCCCACCAACAAACTTTTTGCCGCAAACCCTAATTATTCCCCTTTTTGCATGAGTGCATGAGTAGAAAACGGGTTTCTCCGAGAAACCCGTTTTCTGTGCGTTACTCAACGGATTTAGTATTAGTATAAAGTTCGATCGAGCTTTACTTTTCACCGAATACTGAAAAAACCGCTAGTTAGGGTTTGCTGAATAAATGTGAAATATAGACTAGGTAAGGGTCTTAGGGTCTTTTTTCGCTCCCACAGGTGCAAGATTTTGAGAGAATCATGTTTCAAAACCTTACATCTTCATCGGCCCGCGTCCTGTAGGGGCGAAGCATTCGGGCATAACCTATCGCTGAAACCGTAGATTTCCTATGCGAATGCTTCGCCCCTACTTTTTCAGCAAGGCCTAGTTATAGAAATAACTAGGCCTTGCTGGGGGAAATTACCCGTAATGGAATTACATAGAGGAACCTAAACCAGCGTAAGCTCCGTAGAAGAAAAGACCAAGCACGGCGATAACGCCTAGACCGGCGATGGTGGCGACTAACCACAAAGGAATACGACCTTCTGCGAACATGAATAACACCTCCTAATTGCGATGACAATGAATCGGGACTAATTAGTTAAAGAAATAGCTGGAAAATAAAATTCCCAAGACAGCAACTAGGAGTAAACCTAGGTAAAGAGAAGTACGATTTAACTCGACGGCTTGCCGATTCGGATTAGGTGTTCTTTCCATAATTGTTCTCCTAGCGTTGAATAAACTGCATTGCCGCAATTGCACCGATAAAGAAGACAGTGGGAACCGCTAAGGTATGAACTGCCAACCAGCGAACGGTGAAAATGGGGTAAGAAATGGGTTGATTGGGATTACCACTAGCCATTGTTTTTATCCTTAATTAAAGTAAACTACTGATTAAACTGCTCGATTTGATTTTTGGCCTCAAAGCGATCATTAATGATCGGTAATTCTTGACGCTCTTGAGTGTAATACTCATCGGGACGGGGAGTGCCAAAAACATCGTAAGCTAAACCGGTACTCACGAATAACCAACCTGCGATAAACAGCATGGGGATGGTGATGCTATGGATAATCCAGTAACGAATACTGGTAACGATATCGCCAAAAGGACGTTCGCCGGTACTACCTGACATGGACGGTTCTCCTCGGAATGATAGGACTTGAAAAATTCAATCTCTATAATAGAGACTTTCTTGACCCTGAGACAAGTTTTAGGCCGATTCGCTAGGGGGATTATATTTCAGTAAAACCCCATTTTGTCCCAAGACAAAACCCTTGTCGGAATTGATAAAAACAATTCGATAGAGATTGGAGGGGACACTTTCCACCGCGCGATCTTTTTGCCAAGATTGGCCGCTGTCATGACTGACCAAGAGATTGCCGCTACCACCAGCGACCCAAATTTCTTCGGGGCTGCGGTAGTTGAGGTCCAAAAGTCCCCAACTGGTGGAAAACTCGGGGAATACCTTATCTTCCCATGTATCGAGATCATTGGGGCTAGTAAATTGTAGTTGACCACCCCGGGCCAGGGCCCACAGTTCTCCTTTTTCACCATAACCGACTTTTTGTAAACGGCGGGAGGAAAGACGATTGTGGGGTTGCCATTCTGTTGACCCCGGTTCCCAAGTGGAATAAAAGTTACCGCGTGCGGAAACGGCCACATATTTACCATCATGGGAACGAACAATTGTCCGGGCCACACCCACAGCACCTTCCACTAAAGCTTGCCAAGTTTTGCCCCCGTCTTTGGTGCGGTAGATAGCACCTAAATCCGTGACCATTTCGGCGGTTTTGTCGTTAAGGGCGATAATTCCGTAGGGGGAACCGGGTAATTTTTCACTTAAGGGGATACGGGACCAGCTGCTGCCCCCGTCTTCGCTATGGAGAAGAATTGAGGGTTTACCGACAATCCAACCCTCTTGGTCGTGGAAACTGACGGCGCTAAAGCTAACTTTTTCTTCGCCAAGGTTGAGGACTTTTTGCTGCCAGCTGTCCCCCCCATCGGTGGTTTCAAAGAGGGTAGATTTGGTTCCCACTAACCAACCGTGCTGCAGGTCGTCGGTAAAGGCGATATCGGCAAAAGTGGAGTCAGTGTCGAGGGTGAGGATTTGCCAAGGACTACTGCTCAGGGATGGCACACTACTACAGCTAAAGCAGAAAAAGGCTACAGCTAGAACTATTACGAATTGTTTCAGTTTTCTCATCAATGGTTCAGAGGTATTGGTCAAGGAATCGGGACGGATTAGGGTTTGTACCCGATGGGTTACAGGCTCATAAGAGCCGTTGGATTAAAGATAATGAGTGCTTGAGTTAGTTTAAACCATATAAACTAATAAAGAAAACAAATCCTAGCGCTAAAGCCCCGAAAATCAAAATATTTTTTTGTGCCGGAGTCAGGCGGTTGACTCCAAAACCATAGCTAAGATTTTCTTGGAATCCCGAAGGAGCATCTTTAGCTCCGATGTTGATAAATTGGGAACGACGCACACCACACACGGGACAGCGCCACGTTTCTGGCAATTCCTCGAAGGGGGTTCCAGCGGGAGTGTTGGTTTTACTATCTCCCTTGCTGGGGTCGTAAACGTAGCCGCAGGAGCGACATTCGTGGTTGGCAGGGGCCTGGTCGGCTAGGGTTAGTTCTGGTGGGCGATCGCTCATAACTAAGATTAAAGGAATTTTCAACACTCTGTTACAAATTATCCTTGAAAATTGACCCCTCTCACGGCCAACCCCTGACAGAATACCAAGTTTTCAAGTCTTAAAAGGATTAGCGAGGCAGCATATCGGCTTTAAAAAAAGTAAGATTAATCTATTAGGGCTTAAATGTCTATTAAAACTTTATTAAGTTGATATTTGGGCTATTTACCCTGATTTTGGTAGTCAAATTTATTCCGAGAAATTGAGAAATTTTAGGCAGGGAAGAAATTAGGGGGCTGATACCAAATCCTGTTTAAAAGGTGGAGGAGATTGGGGAGTGCCGGAGCTGCGGAGCAGGGAGCAGGGAGCAGGGGCAAAACAATCCATAACTGGGTTTTTAAACTTGGATTGGGAGTTAATCATGCTATTAAAAGCGGATTTGGTATCATATTGCATAAATTTAATCACTTTTAGCGATCGCTTTTATATTTGGGCATAAATGGGCTGCTCCCTCCCTGTTCCCCAAAACGAAAACTTCGCACCTCACTATTAAGATGACTGCTATCAACCTTATATTATAGGTATATAATCAACCTTAACTATACCTTAAAAAGAGAGTAAAAATTGTGTTCAACCAGCTTGATTGGAATCCTGCCTACTCAATTGAAACCTTAGAACCAAATACGGTATTTTTTCTATCTGAGCGAGAATCAATCTGTTTCCAAGAGCCGCTTTATTATCGTTTGGTAAGATTAATTGATGGTCAACGTAATCTTGATGAAATTATTGATATTCTTCAGTTAGAATTTTTACAAAATCAGGAAATCAATCCCAATAATGCTAATTTCTTCGCAGTTATTGTTAATTATAGCTTGGCAATTCAAAAAGCGATTTTTCAGTTATATAAACGAGGGTTTTTGCTAGAAAAACAAGAATTATTGCCGTCTAATTTAGCAATTTTATGCCATCATCTTCAGGTTTCTCAAGCCCAAGCTTTTGAACGATTACAATCTCTGAAGGTTACAGTTAAAACCCTAGGCTTAATTCCCCAGCAAGATTTGATCAATATTTTAAATTCCTTGCAAGTTCAAGTCGCAGATGAAGGGGATTTAACCATTATTTTAACCGATAATTATCTTCATCCTGATTTAGAGAGTATTAATCAACAAGCTTTAGCCTCGCACAAGCCTTGGTTATTAGTTAATCCCCTGGGAAACCTAGCATGGATTGGTCCCTTATTTGATCCCGATAAAACTGGTTGTTGGCATTGTTTGGCTCAACGGTTACGAGATAATCGTCCCGTGGAGGAATTTATCATTAGACAGAGAGAAAATAAGATTTCTTTAATTTCTCCTTTAGGGTTTTCTTCAGCGACAATACAGACGGTTTTAAATCTGACGGCTATGGAGGTTTTTAAGTGGATTATTCAAGGTAAAAATCAACGTTTAGAAGGAATACTAATGACTTATGATACTTTAAATTTACAATTTCAAGAGCATATTTTAGTTAAACGTCCGAACTGTCCTAGTTGTGGATATTCTCTAAATAAAACACCTTTACCCGTGGTTTTGGGACATCGGAAAAAGGCTTTTACCAGTGATGGGGGACATCGTTTTTGTTCTCCTGAAGAAACCTTAAAAACCTATCAACATCATATCGGTTCTATTACGGGAATTGTGCGAGAATTAAATAAGATACAAGGGAATGCTTTAGTTCCTACTTATGTAGCTAAACATCATTTTCGCAGTGTCTTTGATGATTTAGACAGTTTACGGCAAAATATTGGAGGTAGAAGTGCGGGAAAAGGCCGTACAGATAGTCAAGCAAAAGCAAGTGGATTTTGTGAAGCTATTGAGCGGTATTCGGGAGTTTTTCAAGGGAATGAAATCAGAGAAAAAGCGAGTTATCAAGAGTTAGGAGATAAAGCTATTCATCCTAACAAATGTATGAATTTTAGTGAAAAACAATATCAACATCGAGAAGAATGGAATGGGAAGAATCAAGGATGGTTTCAAAAAGTCCCTGAACCTTTTGATGAAACTAGAATGATTGATTGGACACCTGTATGGTCTTTAACTGCTCAAGATTTTAAGTATTTACCGACGGGATATTGTTATTATGGTTATCCTCAATCTGAACCCTTAGATTGTTGGGCTGATTCTAATGGCTGCGCCGCAGGAAATACGATAGAAGAAGCGCTTTTACAAGGGTTTATGGAGTTAGTGGAACGAGATTGTGTGGCCTTATGGTGGTATAATCAATTAGTTAAACCTTCCGTTAATTTAGAGAGCTTGAATGAGCCATATTTTGAGCAATTAAAGCAATATTATGAGGGGTTAAATCGGGAGCTATGGGTGTTAGATATTACCAGTGATTTGAATATTCCCTGTTTTGCTGCTATTAGTCCGAGAAAGGAGCGGGAAGTGGAGGACATTTTGTTAGGGTATGGGGCGCATTTTGACCCGAAAATTGCCATTAGTCGGGCGTTAACGGAGGTTAATCAAATCTTACCGAATGTGTTATCCTTTAAGGAAGATGGGACAACGATTTATAATCCTTCTGCTGATCCTTTGGCGGTTAAATGGTGGCAAACGGCAAGGTTAAGCAATCAATCTTATTTAGTTCCCGATAGTAAAATAATACCGAAAAAAAGTAATGATTATTTACAATTAGCCAGTGATGATTTATTAGAGGATGTTAAATTGTGTCAGCGAATTGTTGAGTCAAAGGGGATGGAAATGTTAGTATTAGATCAGACTCGTCCTGATATTGGTTTAAGAGTAGCTAAAGTCATTGTCCCCGGAATGCGTCATATGTGGAAGCGTTTAGGGACAGGAAGATTGTATGATGTTCCTGTTAGCATGGGATGGTTAAAAGAAGCTTTAACGGAAGATGAATTAAATCCTTTTCCCATGTGGATGTAACCCTTGTTCATGGTCAATTGTTGATGATTTTAAGTTACTTGGTGAAGATTTCGAGTTTAACTTTTATTCCCGTTTTATCTAAAAGACTGAGTAATTTATCAACAGTAAAACGGCTAATTTCTCCATTCATTAAATCACTAATTTTCGGTTTTGTTTCCTCGAAAAAAGTGGCGGCTTCTTGCTGTGTCCATCTTTTTTCTTGGATAAAAGACCGCAAGGTTAACATCAAATCGGCTCTAATTTTTAAGTTAGTTGCTTCTTCACTGTTAAATCCTAAATCTTCAAAGATGTTATCGCTACCAAAAGTGATCTCAATAGGGTTAGATTGTGTCATGGTTATCCCTCCTGTAATTGTTGTCTAAATTGAATCATTTGTTGATAACGTTTTTGTCCCAATTCAATTTCTTTTTTCGAGGTTTTCTGTGTTTTTTTACCGAAAGCATGAAGGACATAAATCGCTTCTTTAAACCTTGCCACATAAAAGATTCTGTAGGTTTCTCCTGTCCAAATTCTAATTTCTTCTGTTCCTTGACCAATAATGGGAATGGGTTTAAAATCATTGGGTTTCTCTCCCTGAGAGGGGGACAAGCGAGCTAGAAGGTAGATAGGGCAAGCGATATAGCTCTTTGTCCCTTGATGTAATCCTTCAACCGATAGCGGCTAATTTGCATTAGCTCTTCTATATTTTTTGGGAACATTTGATGTAGCTGGAGCCAATGATAGAGATGTTGACCCACATAAAAACTGCTGTGTCTGCGTTGACCTTTATATCTT
>NZ_JAPZRB010000638.1:0-8233 GCF_027531105.1 Microcystis sp. LE18-22.4A | reverse complement strand
TCAATTTTTATAATTGAGATAGTTTGTGCCGCTTAAATAAAGAGGTTTTGATAACCAAATTAAAGCAGCTCTAAAGAGTTTTGAGTTAAAAGTTAAACTTCAAGTTTTCATTCAGGACAAATGTACTGATTAACTAATTTTCCCCAAAAAATTAGTTAACCCATCATTATAACATATAATTAATTTGCAAGAGTTCTAGTTTGTTTCGGATATTTTTGAATGTATTCCAAAATGTAGTTTTTCATGGCTTTTTTTGAGTTAATATTTGTTTTATTATATCCTATTGTTGTGATTTAATTAAATTAGGTCGAGGTCGATTATATCAAGTTGTTGATACTATCTATTTTCCATCGGGTTAATAACAACAACATTTTGCTGCAATTCTGATAATTTTTCTTAATTAATTGCCAGAGACTTTTTTTATTAAATAATACTAAATCTTGCGGTGATCGCATTAAATCCAAACTTTTCCATCTACTGAGTATAGCTTCAAGGAATACTCGGAAACCAGGTTCTTCGGTTTGTGCTATGCAATGGACGGAGTTATAAGGGATGAAATCCTTATAGAGACAGACATTGCTGCGATTTTTGTCAATTGTTTTTGATCTAGAGCGAACTAATTAATTAAGTCTCTTGCCAGATAAAAATTTAGTCGATTTATGCCACCCTATTGAACCATACCAAGTAACGAAGAACCGCACTTCTCAACAGCTATTTGAGAGAGAATCCTTAACCTTTGTTAAAAATAAGTGAGTGGACAGGCTCGGAAAAATTAAGTTTTGAAAATTTGACGGCACTTTACTATACTTTCACTTTACCCTAGAAGAAGAGCATCAAAAAGTCAAAAAATATCCATGAAGACGGTCAACAAGGAGGGAATAAGCCAACGACCTCATGCCTAGAAAAAAGCTTTTTAAGTAGGAATTAAAAGAGCGGCGGACAGGATGAGGAGTTTGAAAGATTGAGAGGAAAAATGCCATGACGACAACCGTTCAACGCTTAAGCCAACTAAATTTTGCATCCCTATCACCGGCAGGGGGATTGTTCCCGTCGCCGATCACCTGGGAAGACCAAACGTTCTATTTCTTGATGCTCGATCGCTTCTCCGATGGTCGTGAAAACGGGTACAAGGACAACGAGGGGAATTTAGTCCGGAGCGGGACAACCCCACCCTACAGTCCGGCTGGTGCGGAAAATGCCGTGAAAACCGAGGCGGATGCAGCCCGCTGGCGCGAAGCAGGAGTCAAATACGTGGGAGGGACGCTCAAAGGGTTAGAGAGCAAAATCGGCTATCTGAAACGATTGGGGGTGACGTCGCTCTGGATTAGCCCTATTTTTAAACAGGTTCGGTTTCGGGAAACTTATCACGGCTACGGCATCCAGAATTTTCTGGAGGTAGAACCCCACTTTGGCAGCCGCGAAGACTTGCGGGAAGTGGTGCGAATTGCCCATGCCAATGGCATCTATGTGATCCTGGACATCATTTTGAACCATGCGGGCAACGTCTTTTCCTATGCGGGAGAGCGCAATCCCCCTTGGACTGGCAATACTTACTCGGTTGATGGCTTCAACGACAGACAGGGCAATCCTACCATTCCCTTTGTCAAAGCCAATCCGCAAAATCTGCCCGATTATGAGGGGGCAATATTTCCTGCTGAATTCCAAGACCCCAATGCCTTTACCCGCAAGGGGTACATCAAAAATTGGGACTACGACCCCGAATTCCGCGAGGGGGACTTCTTTGACCTGAAAGACATTCATCACGGCTACGGTGCTGCTGATGATTACCAAGTATCTGATGCCCTGCGCCATTTGTGTGAAGCTTATAAATACTGGATCGCCTACGCCGATATCGATGGCTTCCGCATTGATACCGTCAAGCACATGGACATTGGCGCGACCCGCTACTTTGTCTCGGTACTCCACGAGTTTGCCCAAAGCATTGGCAAGGAAAATTTCTTCCTGCTGGGCGAGATTACCGGCGGGCGCAAACGAGCCTACGAAACCCTGGAATTAACTGGACTCAGTGCGGCGCTAGGAATTGATGATATACCCGATAAGTTGGAATACTTGGTCAAGGGATACCGCAATCCGAACGACTATTTCAGCCTGTTCCGCAACTCGGAGTTGGTCAACAAAGGCTCTCACCTCTGGTTCCGCAATAAGGTGGTGACTTCCTTTGACGACCACGATCAGGTACGCAAAGGCAATCAGAAAGCTCGTTTCTGTGCCGATGCCCATGCCTCGAAAGTAGTGCTGAATGTTTTAGCCTTGAATGCTTTAACCCTGGGCATTCCCTGCATCTACTACGGCAGCGAACAATGTTTCGATGGGCGCGGAGGGAGCGATCGCTACATCCGGGAGTCGATGTTCGGCGGTGAATTTGGGGCGTTTCGGACGCGAGGGCTGCATTTCTTCAATGAAGACAATCGGGTTTACCAAGAACTCGCTAAAGTTCTAGAAATACGCCGGAAAAACATCGTCCTGCGTCGTGGTCGCCAATACCTGCGCCCGATTTCAGCACCCGATGATGGAGTCCGCTTCAGCTTGCCGGAGATGGTGAATGGACAACTGCGATCGGTGGTGCCTTGGTCACGGATTTTCAACGGCCAGGAGGTGCTACTGGCGATTAACACCGATTATGACCAGCCCAGAACCGCTTGGGTGACCCTCGACAATGAACTGCACCAAGGAGGTGATGTTTTGACGTGCATTTACTCGACGGATGCAGCGCAGGTGGGTCAGTCGGTGACGGTGGAAGCGCGGAATGGGAAGGCAGTGTTGATTACCGTTCCAGCCGCAGGTTTTGTGATTTTTGGGTGAGTAAACTCTAATGCGATTGTAGTCGATTTGTCAAAGGGCAAAGTGAGCAGAGAGCAAGGAGTGAGCACAATCAAAAAGTTGAGTTTTACCGCAAGATAAAAAGAGGTAAGCATCATGATGAAAGAAAAGCAGTCTACTCGTCAAATATTCGATCAATCACCAGAGGGACGTTTTGGTGTGCGTAACTTCTGGGAACTACTGATTAAGCTGATTATCGGACTAATCATCGTTGTGACATTCACCATATACTGGCAGAGTCAGCTGGAGCGAAATCCCCGGTATTGGATTGTTGTCTTATCCCTCATCGGGTTATTAATTTGGCTGATTCTACGACAGAAACATTTTGTTGGCCTTAGCTGTAACCTAACTGACCCAAATAACTGCAAACACGGCGATGCCGCTCTGCTCAACAATTATGTACTCGAACCAATTCTTGGGACAGCAACAGGACTCGGTTTCAGTCGTTATCAGTTGGAGGTATTTTGGTCAGGAACAATCCCTATAGCGGACGCTGTTATCTACGCTAATCCGGCGGGAGATCCCGACGCAACCCTCAGTATCGGGAATCACCAAGTCAACAACGGAAAGCTTGGCTTTGTTGACATTCAGAAGGCTATTCTTGGTGCAGCAGATCATGTTCTCACCTCCACTCAATTCGAGGTGCGTCTGTATGTATTTGGGTTAGATGGTAGTCAAAAGACTTGCACAACGACCTTCTCGATTACGGCAGCCCGTGCCTATATCAAATACATTGGTGGGGGATGGTCACACGATGTCACTAATGTTAATGAACCGCTACGTCATAACGACAACAGCACCGCAGATGAATTAGCAGTTGGTGGTTATATTAGTGTGCGTGGCGCAGCAGATACCTATGGCTGTAGTTCAGAGCAAATTGCAGAATACAGCCTTTGGATCAAACCCGACCCAACCTTTAACCTCCCCCAACCCTCTCAAGGCTTGCCCTACGATCCGGTTGCAGATGGCTGGACGAATATTACCAGGGTGGTTTATACCGATAACGATCAACGCATATATAACAAGCTGAATGGTATGCCAACCCCGAACTTCTTAACCAATAGTTCAATCTGGTCAACCCGTTCAGTATGTATCCGGCCAGACTTCATGCCCCTAGTTTGTTTTCCTATTCCCAACTTGGTGGAGTTTTACTGGAACAGTCGTGTTGGCGTTGAAACGGGCAGTGGTAAGTACAGTTTCTTGTTGAAGGTTATAGATACAGCAGGTAACACTTACTATGACATCCAGCGGGTATGGATCGATAACGAAGCAATTCTTGGAGGGATTAGAGGACTAGCGGGACTTGGTGCTTGCGAGGATCTTTATATTCTGGATGTGTCTGGCGGCATCATCTCCATTGAAGGGTATGCTACCGATCCGCTCATTGTCTCAGGTGATTTAACTAAGCCGACTAGCGACAACTTTGATCGTTACCAAATATGGTTCCAAAAGCAGGGTGCATCAGGCTGGCAAGAATTAGAAATTCCACTGATTGGCGGTAGTTACCCAGGATTGGATAAGAATAAACCAGTACCTGAGCGCACAATTTGGAGTGGCGGTTCCACACCACCTGTGGGCGTACTTGCTGAATGGGATTTGCGTTGGCTCGATGCCGCAACAAATCCGAAAGGCTTACCAACCGATCAACTACTGGCTGTAGGTAAAAGCTGTACCTACACTCTGAGGGTAGAAGCTTGGGATAAAACACTTGTCAGCGAAGATGATCCCCACTGGACTGGTGGATCGGTGGTTTTCTCAGTTGTAGTTCACAACGCCCATAAACCACCAATTCCTTAGAAACTTCTCAGCAACCCCAAATATTTTTCAACAAACAAGGATGGTAGCTATGCAATTCAAAATTACAGGTCGTATTCGCGAGAAAGAAAGTGGGCTTGGCGTTCGAGGTTTGATGGTTCGAGCCTACGATAAAGATTTGCTCTACGACGATCTACTGGGAACGGCACTTACCAATGAGGAAGGTCGTTTTGAGATGGTTTACTCCGAGAAGGATTTTCGTGAGCTATTTGAATGTAAACCGGATATCTATCTATCTATCTACGCCCCGCCCTACCGATTTCTCGTAGATACGAAAGACGCAATACGATGGGAAGCGGGTACAGAGGAGCACTTCGAGCTAGAAATTGAGCGCGAAATCCTGGGGGACATGGCACCATCAAGACCAGATGACCAAGTCGAGGGAGGTATCTCACTCCCAGCAGGAGTACTCCACATTGAAAAGCGGGACAATTTTGACATCCCCAAACTGCCTAGTTTCAGGACAGGAGGCATTCCTGGCGCACCAGCTTTGCCTGAACAAACCCAGTATGTAGCGTTGCCAATAGGTGGGGATGTTTTGTCCCTCGAAGTTATACCCGGAGACCCAATTCGGCTACCGGGTAAAGTGAACCCACTGCCTGCTCAAGCACCAGTACCGGATGTCGGGATCGATCCGAACCAATTTAGTGATGGCTTTTCCATAGAGAACGTTCATGTTGCCTTTACCCCCCTCGATTCCAAATATGTCGAACACCAGCACCCCTATCCTGAAAAGTTGGTGGAGTTGGATAAGGTGGAGGAAATTGGAGCGATCCAAATTGCAACTGTTCGGGTGCGCCCGCTGCAATACGATCCCAGCCAACAGGCTTTCATTTTCTATCCCAATTTACGCTACGCTGCGAAGTTTGACTTAGAAAAAGCCAAGCAACTGGCTGAACAAAGGGACAGGAAGGAGACAACGGTTGGTCAGTATTACACGGAAATCGTTAATTCCTTGTTGCAGAGCAACCTGGTGGTATCTGCGAAAGATTTGCGCTGGCCCAAGTTGATCTTGTTGGAAGAAGTGCCTTATGTCATCATCACCGATAACTATACCTGGCCAGAGGCAATTGCTCTTGGTGATGGAACGACGCGGGCGCCCAATTTATCCGAACGGGGAGTAGCTCTAGCTGGCAATTTAGTGTCTGAGTTTGAACGACTCGCTAAATGGAAAACTGCGCGAGGGGTACGAACGCGCGTAGTCACCGTGTCAGATATAGTCTCAGGTGAGTTTGGTGATTTTACCCAAGGAGGGTTCGCTCGGGATCTTCAAGAAGTCCTGCGGAATTTTATCAAGTCCATCCAGAAAAATTGGAAGACCTTATACCTGCTGCTTGCTGGTGATGTGAATGTCGTTCCCATGCGTCACCTTGTGGGGTCTAGCACCTATAACACAATTGGATGTTGGCGCCACCCAGACAACCCACCGCCTGAGAAAATCGGCAGCGATTATGTCAGCACTTGTCATTTTGTGAGCGGGAAGGCTGTAGTGAAGCTTCGCCCCATGTTTACACCTGCCAGTGATGATCCACTCTCCACGATGCATGGTGCGATTCGCATTCCCTTTAATCGCGAGGCAGGGAGCGGCTACCTGGGTTGGTACTACACCACAGAGACAGACTTTAAAACAAAAGATCAGGGGTTTAGCCGGTTACCAATCGGTCAAACATCTAACTACATCATTGTAGAAGGGCCAGAGGCTGTGCTTGACGATGATTACTACTGGGTCCGTGAAGTTAATAGTATTCCTTCAGATTTCTATTACGCCAGCTTAGTCGGTTCTGGCTATTCGATTCCAGGAAAGCATGATTTTGACAGCAACAACAACGGGCTGTACGGTCAATCTCATTGGGATAGCTCCGTTGATCAGGAAGTGACGTTGGATGCTGTGAGCTTCTACTCAGATGTTTGGGTAGGACGAGCGTCTGTTGAAAGTGGCGACCAAGCGCGTGGATTCGTGAACAAAGTCCTGACCTACGAACGATTGGAAACGCCCAATGGTGAGGCAAGTGTCGATGTCACCTATTTGCAGAAGATTCTTTATGCTTCATCCTACTGGGGGCGCGAGTTCCAGGGGTGTCAATCAGATACGGCTACTCCGCCGCAAGAAGGGATGTTTACCCACGTAGCGGGAGCAACGATGACCAAAATCCGCACAAAGTTTGATTTGACCTTATCTGGTAGTACTCCCTCCCATCGATTAGTATCCCGACGGGGGACTTCAAATGTTGTCATCCCTTACAATACGGCTGCAACCGCAACCAATCTTGGCTGGTATTTCACCACCAATGACACCTACAATACCCAAAGTGCTACGCCAACTCGCTTTGTGAAGGTGCTGGGGTCTGAAACAAAGATTAACCCTGAGTATTTCTTCTGGGATCCGACGGGCTTAGAACTGGCGGTGCAAGAAAAAGAAAATTTGCGAACACTGATGAATGGCTGGTATCCCAATTTCAACTCCGTAGAGCGACACTATGAAGATTACTTTGACCTAGCCGCACCACCACCCATTGTGCCACTGGAAGAAAATACGATCCGCAATGCTCTAAACAATGGTGCCCATTTCGTCAGTCTGAGCGGTCATGGATGGTGGGGTGGTTGTTGTGGAATTAATATCAATGATCAACCCAATTTCACCAATAACAGAAAATACTCCATCATGTTTGCCAACTCCTGCTCAACTGCAAAACCAGATGGCGTGGATTCTCTCGCGGAGATCTCCACTTTAGATCCTAATGGTGGCGCAGTTGCTTATGTTGGGAATACCCGCTACGGTTGGATTGGGGTTGGTGATAACTATGAGGAGTTTTTCTGGAGAAAACTGAAAGTTTTGGGTAACGCTGGTTCTGCGGCGGGTTTACGGCTTGCTACAGGAGGTGTGCGTAGCCTCTGGACTCTATACACGCAGACCCTCTTCGGAGATCCCGAAATGCCAGTATGGACAGATGCTCCGAAAATCCACGAAGTGACACATCCTGCTTCAATCGCTTTAGGAAATACGGTGACGGTGACCGTCCGTTACTTAGGTTCGCCAGTCGCCAATCATCGCGTCACCCTGATGGGGGGATGGTCTAACTCGTCCACAAGTCCACTGGTGTTTATGACAAAAACGACCAATTCATTTGGGCAAGCCAGTTTCTCTCTTCCTTCATCCACGCCGTTCGTGGCTCTCTTGAAAGTTACGGTCACCTATCCAAATTTCAAACCTTACGTTGGCACCATCACATTGACTGGTGGCGTACCTCCAGTTGGTTAGATCCTGAATTTGTATTAGAAGCTATGATGCGATCGCTTCTGTGGAGAACAAAAGGCGATCGCCAGAAGCAAACAGGAGGTGAAATTCCCTTGAGCTACTCAACTTGACAACAATGCGATCGCAGTTCCTGAAACAGGAAAGAAGCGATCGCACTTCTGGGATGTCCATGCCACAAAGTAGGGTCTGCTGAAAAAGTTTTTCCTGGGGGTAGGAGTCGGTCGTCAGGAGTCAGGAGCCGGTCGTTTCAGGCTTTGTTGCCCTTGTTTTTTGTACCAAGCGATGTACTACAAGAAGGATAATGCAAGGTTTTTGAAAGTC
>NZ_JAPZRB010000305.1:0-4122 GCF_027531105.1 Microcystis sp. LE18-22.4A | reverse complement strand
GGGGTCAATTACCTAATTTTCAGGGAAAAAGTCCCTGAATTTACCCCTGATCACTCCCATATCTGGTACTTTTTGAGGGGAAAAAAGTCCAAAAGTCTTATCCAACAAGGTTTTTAGATTTATTCAGCAAGCCCTAAGTAGGTAGGCGTTAAAAATTATCAGACACCACCCTTATTAAGGTAGGGTTGATTCATGAATCAACCCTACTATGAATCAACCCTACTATGAATCAACCCTAGGACTAAGGGGGGATCGAACCTAAAATCCATTTTAAATTTAATTATAACCAGCTACTTATATTAAAAGTAACTCCTTCGTAAATTTCCTGAAAACTGAGAGCAAAATTGACAGAAGTTAAAGATAAACTGGCATTTTCACCCTCGTATTCCGTTAATAACCATTTATTTTCCTCAGTTTTGTTATACTGCATGATATATGGACGACTTTGACTAATGAGAATATATTCTTGCAATTCTGGCAGCGAACGATAATAAAGAAATTTATCGCCCTGGTCATAATTTTGAGTTGATTTTGAGAGGACTTCTACTATTAATCTGGGATTGGTAACAGTTGTCTTGCCAGTTTCATAATAAATCGGTTCACCCTCAATTAGCATCACATCGGGATAGGTTGCTTGACGATATTGCGCTATCCATAATTTCACATCACCGATAAAAATATTATATTTCTGTCCTTTGAGGGCAAATTTTAAATAAGCGGCAAAATTGAGAGCAATTTTATTATGATCGGTAGTGCCTCCTGTCATCGGTACGATTTCCCCATCTTGATACTCATTTTTATAGGCTGCCGTTTCCTCTAGTTCTAAATATTCGGCAAAGCTATAGGTACTTTTATCTGTGGCTATGGTCATAATTTAAGTAGCTGGTTATAATTAAATTAAAAATGGATTTTAGGTTCGATCCCCTCTGTCCCCCTTAATAAGGGGGGTGCCGATCTCCCCCTTATTAAGTAGGGTTGATTCATGAATCAACCCTACCCTTAATAGGGGGGCATCTGAAAGTTTTTAATACCTACCCACTTATTGATTAGCTCTCTCAATTGATTATAGCAATTATTATACTGGTGAGATACAAAAAAGTTACCAGAAATTAGCTATATTTACCCCAGCCAAAGATAACAGCTATCTTAATAAGACTCTTGAAAATTTTTAGCCAGCAACTAAACAGGAATTTGATCTCTCCCAAATGTGGGACAATTGACAAAGAACTAAGAATTGTAGAATCCCCCCATCATGACCTCGGAACTATCGAAGCAATACGATCCCAAGATCACAGAAACCAAATGGCAGCAATATTGGGAAAATCAAGAGATATTTACAGCAAACCCCGAAAAAGGCGGCGAAACCTACTGTATAGTCATCCCCCCTCCCAATGTTACCGGTAGTCTCCACATGGGTCACGCTTTCGAGAGTTCCTTGATTGATACACTTGTTCGCTACAAGCGCATGACCGGCAAAAATACCCTCTGGCTGCCAGGTACGGATCACGCTAGTATTGCAGTACAAGCTATACTCGATCGCCAATTAAAAGCCGAAAAAACCGACCGTTATCAACTAGGAAGGGAAAAATTCCTCGAACGCGCTTGGCAATGGAAAGAGGAGTCTGGTAGTACCATTGTTAATCAACTGCGACGCTTGGGGGTATCCGTCGATTGGACGCGGGAACGTTTCACCATGGATGAGGGACTTTCCCATGCTGTCCGTACTGCTTTTATCAAACTCTATGAGGACGGATTAATCTATCGCGGTCAATACTTAGTTAACTGGTGTCCCGAATCTCGATCGGCCGTTTCCGATTTAGAGGTAGAAAACAAGGACATTGAGGGAAATCTCTGGTATTTTCGCTATCCTCTCAGTGATGGTAGCGGTTATCTTCAAGTAGCCACCACAAGGCCCGAAACCATGCTCGGTGATGCTGGTGTAGCTGTCAACCCGCAAGACCGCCGTTATCACCATTTAATCGGCAAAACCGTCACTTTACCGATAATGGGGCGAGAAATCCCCATTATTGCCGATGAATTAGTGGATCTGGAATTCGGAACCGGTTGCGTCAAAGTTACGCCGGCCCACGATCCCAAGGATTTTGAGATGGGTAAACGCCATAATTTAGCCTTTATTAATATCATGAATTTAGACGGCAGTTTAAACGAAAATGCCGGAATATTCGCAGGTCAAGATCGTTTTGTTGCCCGCAAAAATGTCGTTAAAAAACTCGATGAAGACGGCTTTTTAGTTAAGATTGAAGCCTATCGCCATAGCGTCCCCTATAGCGATCGAGGTAAAGTTCCCGTGGAACCCCTTTTATCTACCCAATGGTTCGTTAAAATCGAACCTTTAGCCACAAAAGCTTTAGCCTGTTTAGACCAGGAAAACTCGCCCCGTTTTGTGCCAGAAAGATGGACAAAAGTTTATCGTGATTGGTTAGTTAAACTAAAAGATTGGTGTATTTCTCGACAACTGTGGTGGGGTCATCAAATTCCCGCTTGGTACATTATCAGTGAAACTAATAACGAAATTACTAACCATACTCCCTTCGTCGTTGCCCAGGATGAAACCTCCGCTTTAGCCAAGGCTAAACAGGAGTATGGAGAGGATATAATTCTTCAACAAGACCCCGATGTTTTAGATACTTGGTTTTCCTCGGGATTGTGGCCATTTTCGACTATGGGATGGCCAGAAAAAACCCTTGATCTAGACACCTATTATCCCACCACAACCCTCGTCACTGGTTTTGATATTATCTTTTTCTGGGTGGCCAGAATGACGATGATGGCGGGCTATTTTACGGGACAAATGCCTTTTAAAGATGTGTATATTCACGGCTTAGTTAGGGATGAAAACGGCAAAAAGATGTCTAAATCTGCCAATAACGGCATCGATCCCCTAATTTTAATTGATAAATATGGAACCGATGCTTTACGATATACCTTAATTCGAGAAGTGGCAGGAGCAGGACAGGATATCAGTCTGCAATATAACCGTAAAACCGATGAATCGGAATCCGTAGAAGCGGCCCGAAATTTTGCCAATAAAATTTGGAATGCTTCCCGTTTTGTCATGATGAATCTGGAGGGAAAAACCCCAGAAGAATTGGGTGAACCAGTTTTAGAAAATTTAGAATTAGCCGATCGCTGGATTTTATCTCGTTATCATCAAACAGTGCAAAAAACTAGAGATTATCTAGAAAATTATGGCATGGGGGAAGCGGCAAAAGGTCTATACGAATTTATCTGGCGCGATTTCTGTGATTGGTATATCGAGTTAGTGAAAACTCGTTTATGGAAGGATAAAGAATCGGTTTCCTGTGCTACGGCCCGGCAAACTTTGGCTTTTATCTTGGCAGGGACATTAAAACTATTACATCCTTTTATGCCCCATATTACCGAAGAAATTTGGCATAATTTAACCCAAGAAAATCAGCAGGTTTTGGCTTTAGAAACCTATCCAATAGCTGATAGTTCTCTGATCGATCTAGACTTAGAAAATACTTTTGATTTATTAATTGAAAGTATTCGGGTTTTGCGTAATTTGCGGGCCGAAGCGGGGATTAAACCGGGGGCAACGATCACGGCAATTTTACAGACAGAAAACAGCCAAGAATTAGCTATTTTGCAACGCGGACAAGTGTACTTAAAGGACTTGGCCAAGATCGAAAAGTTAATTTTGACGGCCAAATTAACCGAGGAAGTCAATCAAGCGATCGCCGGTGTTGTCGCTACGGTAGAAATCCTCATCCCCCTGTCCGGATTGGTTGATATATCGGTATTGGCTGGGAAATTAGCGAAAAATCTAGCTAAGGTAGAAGGGGAAATCAAGAGTTTGAGCGATCGCCTGAATAAACCTAGCTTTGTCGAAAAAGCTCCAGAAGCTTTAATCCAAAAAACGAAGCAAGCTTTAGCGGAGGCCGAAAAACAAGCCCAAATTCTCCAAGAACGCTTAAAACGTCTGCAATAGTCATTTTGTACTAATGGGACTTAAACGCCAAATAAAGATCAAATCGAGTATAATCGTTAAAGAGTAAGCACTTTACGTTGAAAGAGCAGCGATGAAAGAGACAACCCCAGCCGCGATGCCCCCATGCTTTGACCGATGGTGTCGGCGGT
>NZ_JAPZRB010000549.1:0-8461 GCF_027531105.1 Microcystis sp. LE18-22.4A | reverse complement strand
TACTTTGTGCTTTTTGTCAAAAAAACTTTTTTTTTGCAATAAAACTACACAAAAAAAAGATCATCGTTGTGGGTGAAATTGACTGATTTACCCGTCTTAATTAGGATCACCTTCTAGGTGTGGCAAGGGTTTCAACCATTGCTGCCCAAAAAAGCACAGAATAACCCATTATGAAATTCAGTAAAATCGCTGTAACCATTGTAACATCGTTGTTAAATAAAAATCTTTCTCAATTAATTCTTAAGAATTTGTAAATATTGCGGAATGTTAATTTAAATATTCTCAAGTTTTTGGAGTCAATAAATAATTTTTGCTTATCTTTTATCAACAGAGGCAGTCCCAATGAAAAAATTTTCACCCCCACAGATGAAAGAGGTTTCTTTCCCTACACCCTACACCCCACACCCTACACCCCACACCCCACACCCCACACCCCACTGAAAAAGCTCCGGCGTTCGATCGCCCGGATAGATGGTCGGGGATTTGGGTTAGGGTAGTAAAAGATACAGATTACCCACCCTTGCAGACCAACAATTATGACGAACACCAGTAACCCGCTGCTTGCCGGTCAAGGATTACCGGCTTTTGACCAAATCCAACCCGGCCTAATTGTCCCTGGCATGACGCAACTTTTGCAGGAACTGGCCAGAGAATTAACCGATCTAGAAGCGCAGATTGCCCCCACCTGGGAAAAATTAGTCGAACCCCTCACCCGGATCGAAGAACGTTTAAGCTGGAGTTGGGGGATTATCGGTCATCTGATGGGGGTAAAAAATAGCCCGGAATTGCGTCAAGCTTACGAAACCGTACAACCACAGGTAGTCGAGTTTATTAGCCGTTTAAGCCAAAGTAAACCCATTTATGAGGCATTCTCGTCCCTGCGTCAAGGGGAAAGCTGGGGGCAATTAGACGAGGCACAACAGCGCATTGTCGAAGCTTCCCTGCGGGATGCCCAATTGGCCGGGGTGGGATTGGTAGGGGAGAAAAAAGACATATTTAACGCGATTCAACTGGAATTAGCGGAAATCACCACGAAATTTTCTAATAACCTCCTCGATGCCACCAAAGCTTTTCAACTAAAACTAACAACCCCAGCAGATATCGCCGGTTTACCCCCTAGTCTCCTCAGTTTAGCCGCCCAAACCGCCCGGGGCCAAGGGGAAACTAACGCCAGCACCGAAACCGGCCCCTGGGTGATTACCCTCGATTTTCCTAGTTATTTCCCCTTTATGAAGTACAGCGATAATCGGGAATTGCGGGAAAAACTCTATAAAGCCTACGTTAGTCGGGCTGATCTGGGAGAATTGGATAATAATCCCTTAATCGATCGCATTTTGCAACTTCGTCAGGAACAGGCCCATCTTTTAGGTTATAGTACCTACGCCGAGGTCAGTCTTGCCAGGAAAATGGCCAATTCTGTGGATGAAATCGAGAAATTGCTTGACAATTTACGCCAAGTAAGCTATGAAGCGGCAAAACAGGATTTAGAGGCCTTAAAAACTTTTGCGGGAACCGACGATCTCAAGCATTGGGATATAGCCTATTGGTCAGAAAAACAGCGTCAGGCCAAGTTTAACTTTAGTGCCGAGGAATTACGCCCCTATTTCCCCCTACCACGGGTTTTAGAAGGCATATTTAGCCTCGCTAAACGGATTTTTGGGGTGGAAATTATCGCTGCCGACGGTAAAGCACCTATCTGGCATCCTGATGTGCGTTATTTCCAGATTAACGACGAAAAGGGCGAAAAAATCGCCTATTTCTACCTCGATGCCTACAGTCGTCCCGCCGAAAAACGCGGCGGTGCTTGGATGGATGTCTGTATCGGTCGGGCCAAAACCGGTGCCGAGGTGCGTTTACCTGTGGCTTATTTAATCTGCAATCAAACGCCTCCAGTGGACGGAAACCCCAGTTTAATGACCTTTGAGGAGGTAACTACCCTATTTCACGAATTTGGCCACGGTTTACAGCATATGTTAACCACTGTGGATTATTCCGGCGCGGCGGGTATTAATAACGTTGAGTGGGATGCGGTGGAATTGCCCAGTCAATTTATGGAAAATTGGTGTTATGATCGCCCTACTTTAATGAGTATGGCCAAACACTACGAAACCGGTGAAACTCTCCCCGAACATTACTATCAAAAACTGCTCCTAGCTAAGAATTATATGAGCGGTTCGGCTATGCTGCGTCAGTTACATTTGTCTTTAGTAGATTTGGAATTACACCATCGTTATCAACCCAATGGCGGCGAAACTCCTAAACAAGTCAGACAGCGTTTAGCGGCGACGACGACAATAATTCCTCCTCTACCGGAAGATGCTTTCTTGTGTTCTTTTGGGCATATTTTCGCTGGCGGTTATGCGGCGGGTTACTATAGTTATAAATGGGCAGAAGTCCTCAGTGCCGATGCTTTTGCCGCTTTCGAGGAAGTGGGATTAGATAACGAAGAAGCAGTGAAAGCGATCGGCCGCCGTTTTCGCGATACTGTCTTAGCTATGGGGGGAAGTTCTCATCCTATGAATGTTTTTAAGGCTTTCCGCGGTCGCGAACCTAGTACCGAACCTCTCCTCCGTCATAGCGGCTTATAAAAGTAGGGTGTGTTAGCGTAGCGTAACGCACCAAAAACTTTTCTTTGTGGTGCGTTACAGCAATATTTAGCTCTTGATTTTTTCCCTAAAAACAAGGGATTGCCTAACGCACCCTACTGGATTGTTTCAGCTAATTTGGTGTATTAGAAAAATGCTATAAATTCTATAATCTAAGATTTTAAGCCGAAATCTATTGCCCTATTTTAGTTGAAACAGTCCACTACTTAACTTAACTGCTGAAACAATCCAGTAGTAACGCACCAAAAACTAAATTATGACTCTTAAACTATATTATTGTCCTTGAGTAAAAAATGCAAGTTGTAGCCGTGCAAAGTATAAACAATTTCTGCTGATTAAATTAAATGAAGTCCTAGAAGCTCTTAACAAATTTTACATCGTTGGCTATAATGGTCTTCGCAAGGAAATTTTGGCTACTCTGGCTGAGTTGAGAATTAATGAAGTCGAAGGCGAAGATAGAGAAACTAAGAAAAATGTATGGCAAAAATTACATGAATTTTTAACAAAAATAGTTCCAGAAAAAGCACAAAAGATTAATCCGTCAATTAGTCTCCCTGTCAATGTTTATAAGCTTGGAGAAATGTTCAATATTTTGCCTCCAGGTAATTAACAAAAAAGGGTTGCTATCATATTTAAATCTTAGATTTTGGTGTGTTACACTTCGCTAACACACCCTACTGTATATTTTTATTAAGAATTATCCGTCCCTTGTAACATTAAATCTTAATTCTTAACAAATTACCCTAGATTCTCAGAGAAAAACTGATTATAATAAAGGGAACTGAACAGAACTGCTCGATCGATAGATAACTGATTAATTAAAGTTTTATTACTTTTGATGGACTGGGATTAAGAGAAGTAAATTTATTCTCGATCGCTCCCTGAAAGTGAGAAGAAATAGTTTTAATAAACAAAGAGTTTTCCACTTGGCAAAAATCCTCTGGGGGCAATACACATGGAAGTTATAACCGAGACAATTAACCCAACTTCGCTCGAACGGGAACCGATCCATCTCTATAACCGAATTCAACCGCACGGGGTGCTTTTAGTTCTCAGCGAACCGGAGCTAAAAGTCAGCCAAACTAGCAGTAATAGCCGCAGTTTATTGGGTATTTCTACGGGGGAAATTATCGGTAAAACCCTAGAGGAAATCTTCGATCCCTTTCAGATCGATCCTCTAAAATCAGCCATAGAAAATAACGATTTTGATGCTATCAATCCCTCCAAAATTTGGGCGCGGGTTAAAGGGGATGATTTTGCCGTCTTTGATGCTATTTTTCACCGCAACGCCGAACAAATGCTGATTTTAGAGTTAGAACCAGCTATTTCCTATGAAAACATTCCTTTCCTGAGATTCTATCACCTAGCCAAAACTTCGATCGATAAACTTGAAGCCACCCGTAGCCTGAAAGATTTCTGTAATATCATCGTTAAAGAAGTCAGAAAAATGACAGGATTCGATCGAGTTATGTTATACAAATTCGACGAAGAAGATAACGGTGATGTGATAGCAGAAGACAAAATAGAGCAACTAGAACCCTATCTCGGTTTACGTTATCCCGCTTCCGATATCCCTCTCCCGGCACGAAATTTATTAAGTGCTAATTGGATTCGACAGATTCCCGATGCTACCTCTGAACCCGTCGATCTAGTGCCTAGTCTTCACCCCGAAACTCAACAACCCTTAAATTTAACCCTGTCCAGTCTTAGAAGTGCTTCTCCCTGTCATTTAGAATACCTGCATAATATGGGAGTGGGAGCATCTCTAACCATTTCTCTGATTGAAAATAAACGTCTCTGGGGCATTATTGCCTGTCATCACCGCACCCCCAAATATGTACCCTACGAACTCCGTAAAGCTTGTGAATTTTTGGGACGAGTAATTTTTTCGGAAATATCGGCACGGGAAGAAACCGAGGATTATGACTATCGAGTAAAATTAAGCTTTGTGCAATCGCAATTAATCGATTATATGGCGGAAGCTAATAACTTTATTGATGGATTAATTGCCCATAAACCGAATCTGCTCGATCTAACTAAAGCCACGGGAGCCGCTATTTGCTTAGGTGGTAACTATACCTTAATTGGAGTAACACCGAGCGAAGAAGAACTCAACTATCTGATTACTTGGCTAGAAAAAAACGTCCATGAAGATGTTTACTATACCAATTCCTTACCGCGAATTTATGCCGATGCGGGTAAGTTTAAAGACATTGCCAGTGGTTTACTAGCAATTCCCATTTCTAAACGTAATTATCTCCTCTGGTTTCGTCCGGAAGTAATTCAAACCGTCAACTGGGGTGGTGATCCGGGTAAAGCGATGGAAACGACTGCCATAGATGGTGATATTCGTCTCTGTCCGCGTAAATCTTTCTCCCTCTGGAAAGAAACCGTTCGCCTCAAATCTTTACCCTGGAAAGCAGTAGAAATCAACGCCGCACTAGAATTACGAAAAGCGATCGTCAATATCATCTTAAAACAAGCGGATGAGTTGGCACGTTTAGCGCGGGATTTGGAACTATCAAACGCCGAATTAAAAAAATTCGCCTACGTCGCCTCCCACGATTTACAGGAACCCCTCAATCAAGTCGCCAACTATGTGCAGTTGCTAGAAATGCGCTACACCGAAGAACTGGACGAAGATGCTAAAGAATTTATTACTTTTGCCGTCGAAGGTGTCAGTTTGATGCAAACATTAATAGATGATGTGCTGGCTTACTCGAAAGTGGATATGCAGGCGGTAGAGTTTAATACCATCGATGCTAATCTGGCACTGGAAAAAGCTCTCGCTAACCTGAAAGGGAGAATTCAGGAAAGTCAAGCTATAATCACCGTTGATCCTTTGCCAATTGTCATGGCAGATAAAACCCAGTTAATGCAATTGTTCCAAAATCTCATCGGTAATGCCATTAAATTCCGGGGAAAAGCAACTCCCACTATTCATATTGCTGCCCAACGTCAAGAGGAGGAATGGCTGTTCTCTGTCACCGATAATGGAATTGGTATCGATCCCCGATTTTCCGAACGCATTTTCGTGATTTTCCAACGACTACACACCCGCGACGAGTACCCCGGCACAGGTATGGGTTTGGCGATTTGCAAGAAAATTATCGAGTGTCATCGCGGACGAATTTGGGTAGAATCCCAATTAGGTAAAGGAGCGGTTTTCTGTTTTACAATTCCCCTAGGAGGTGACGAGCGTGAGCGCTGGCGAGGACGTGCCACACAAAATTATCTTATTAGTGGAGGACAGCAAAGCTGATATTCGCCTCATCCAGGAGGCATTAAAAACTAGCACCGTCCCGCACGAATTAGTTATCGTTAGGGATGGTGTCAACGCCATGGATTATCTGCGTCGAGAAGGGGAGTATATCGATTCTCCCCGTCCTAATCTGATTCTTCTCGATCTGAATTTACCCAGAAAAGACGGACGGGAGGTGTTAGCGGAAATCAAAAACGATCCCAGTTTAAAAAGAATTCCTGTGGTGGTTTTAACCACTTCTCGCAACGAGGAGGATATTTTTTATAGCTATGAACTGCACGTTAATTGTTATATAACCAAGTCGCGCAATCTCAACGATTTGTTCAAAATTGTCAAAAATATCGAGGCTTTTTGGTTAGAAACCGCTACTTTACCCGGGGAGTGAATCATGATCAGTTATCAGTTATCAGTTATCAGTTATCAGGAGTCGGTCGTCAGCAGGCAGGAGGCAGGAGGCAGGAGGCAGGAGGCAGCTTTATTCTCCCCACGCCCTACACCCTACACCCCACACCCCACACCCTACACCCTACACCCTACACCCTACACCCTACACCCCACACCCCACACCCCACACCCCACTTCCTAACCTCCCAAATCTCTTTAACTCTTGATTAAAAAATGGGACTCTCGCAGGATATAAAAGTTCTTTTAATCGAGGATAATTTAGCCGAAGCTCGATTATTAAAGGAAATTCTTAAGGGTAATGAAAAAAAAGAATTTCATCTGGTTAATGTCTCAAGATTATCCGAGGCTATTTCTTTGTTACAACAAACAGATTTTGATGTAATTTTATTAGATCTAACTTTACCAGATAGTCAGGGTTTGCAATCCTTAGCTCCCCTTTTAATTACGGCTCCGAAATTGCCAATCGTGGTTTTAACTAATACTAATGATGATAATTTGGCCTTGCAAGCACTGCGTCAGGGAGCGCAGGATTATTTAATTAAAAGAGAAGTAAGTTTAGAAATTTTAACTCGATCGCTATGTTATGCGATCGAGCGAAAACAGATGGAGGAAGCTTTACGAGAATCGAACGAAGCTTTAAAAATGAGCGTGATTGAACGCACTAATCAACTGGAAAAAGCTCAGGAATTAAATCAGTTAAAAACTGAATTTGTTTCCATGTTATCCCACGATTTTCGCAATCCTTTAAATAAAATTTTACTCTCGGCTGGATTATTAGAAGAAAGTCGCGATCGGTTGACAAAAGATCAGCAAGTTAGCTATTTTCGCATGATTCGATCGGCCATTAAAGACATGGATCAATTGCTCACAGAAGTTTTATTAATTGGCCGGGCCGATTCCGGGAGATTATACTGTCAATTTGATCTGGTGGATTTGCTGGATTATTGTCAGAAATTGGTAGAATCTTTTACGGTTAAGCCAGAGCCGCAATTAGCAATTATTTTCCAAATTGAGGGCAGCTTAGAAAGAGGACTTTGGGATATAAATTTAATTAAACATATCTTGACAAATTTACTGGGAAATGCTCTCAAATATTCACCCCAAGGCAACCCCGTAGAATTTAAGATTATTGTCGAATCCGAGCAGGTAGTCTTTAAAATTATCGATCGAGGAATTGGTATTCCCAGCAAAGATAAAGAAAATTTATTTAAACCTTTTTATCGCGGTAGCAATGTCGATAATATTCAAGGAACGGGATTAGGATTAGCCATTGTCGGACGCTGTGTGGAAGCGCACAAAGGACAAATTTACCTGGAAAGTGAGGAAGGAAAAGGCACAAAGATCACGGTGATTTTACCGATTATTACCGACATTGAACACCTAAATTGAGATGAACAATAGGGTGGGACCACAATTTTTTTTCTGCTGCCCTCGCTCCCTATCTACCTAGGGTCTGCTGAAAAAGTTTTTCCTAGAAGCAGGGTGTAAGGTGTAGGGTGTGGGGTGTGGGGTTTTACCGATTTTGAGGGGGTCAATTACCTAATTTTCAGGGAAAAAGTACCTGAATTTCCCCCTGATCACTCCCATGCCAGGCACTTTTGGATTTCAAAAAGGTCTAAAAGTCTTATCCAACAAGGTTTTTAGATTTATTCAGCAAACCCTACCTATTTCTTGGATCAAGGGAACGAACGACAAAAATACCGATGGCTTTGTCCACTTTAGTGATATATTTTTCTAGGTCTTTAGCAATGGTAACTTGACCAGCAGGAGAGGCATGAATTAAGCCAATTTTGCCATCGGGAAAGCGATAAACTAGACCGGTATGGGTGGTATCTAAACCAGGGATATTAGTCACGACACCGATAATATCGCCAGCTTGCAGTTGTGGATAAATATCTTTAATCTTAGCGGTGGGAATATAGGTTAAGGATAAGCTTTCTAATTGCCGTTCTAACTGTTGAATACAATCGTAATTACTTTGAGTTTTTAACTGGGGATATAGATGGCGGTTTTTGCTGATAAAGTTGAGCTTTTTGTTAAGAGTAATTCCGGCTCTTCGGGAATTGTTATGCAAATAATTAACTTAAAATAAAATTCGATGAGAGCGCCTACGCTCAAAAGTAGCTGAAATCCATACAGGGAAGGACTTAAGGCACAAACAGGTTAATACCAAAAGATAGACAATTGA
>NZ_JAPZRB010000126.1:0-3177 GCF_027531105.1 Microcystis sp. LE18-22.4A | reverse complement strand
TTTTCAGGTGGTCAATTACCTAATTTTCAGGGAAAAAGTCCAGGGATTTTCCCCCCAATCACTCCAAAGGTCGGCACTTTTTGAGGGAAAACAAGTCTAAAAGTCTTATCCAACAAGGTTTTTAGATTTATTCAGCAAACCTTAATTATTCGCTAATTCAAAAATGAAACCCACGACTTCTTAAGAGTTGACAGAGAAAGACCGATCGGCTATTCAGTGATCAGTGATCAGTGATCAGTTATCAGTGAACAGGGATATCGGGAGAAAAAAGCTGATGGCTGACTCCCCAAAAGGAAAACTTTCTACTTCACCATTAAGATAACTGCTATATAATTATTTCTAACTCTTACCCCCAGGATATTTATGAAGCGAGGAATTTACATTACCGCTAATGATCGAGTTATCGAGCAGGCGATCGCATTAATGAATAGTATTCGTTTGTACGATCCCGATTCTCCCGTCATCTTGATTCCCTACGACAATAATTATCAAAAAATTGCCGATTTATTGTCCGAAAAATATGGCGTTATTCTCTATCCAGAGCTGCAATTAGTGGAAGAATTGGCACAGAAAATCTATGATATTTTTGGAGAAAAATTCTTTGCTCGTCCCAATCAATTTCGCAAGCAGGTGTGTTGGTTTGGAGAACTAGATCAATTTCTTTATATCGATACGGATATCGTAGTTTTTGAAAAAATAATAGATAATCTAAATTTCCTCGATACCTACGATTTTCTCTGCTGTGATTACCAACACAAAAAAGGGATTACTGATGTCTTTAATCCGATTGTTTTAGAACAAGGAATCTTCACAGAAAATGATCTAACTGGGATGTTTAACGGTGGTTTTTGGGCTAGTAAAAAGAATCTATTCTCAGAACAGGAATTATATAGTGCTTTTCAAGAATGCGCCGCTCATCCAGAATATTTTGATTTTTCTCAAAAAACCTCCGATCAACCGATTATTAATTATACCATTCTCAAACGAGTTCCCAATCGATTTAATATTGTCCGCGCTCCGGGTTGTCAAGCGGGAAATTGGGGGGGAAGTTCTCATTTTCAACGTCAGGGGAATATTTTAATCGATCCGAGATTAAATCAGCCCTTAAAATATTTACATTGGGCAGGAATTCGCATTGAACCGGGTTGTCCCTACTGGGATATCTGGAAATATTATCGTTATCTAGATGATCCTAATCCCCCCGCAGATCCGCCAGCAAGCAAACCAAAAAATCCTTTTCAGAGATTATTAGATAAAATCAAATTATAGGTTTGATTTTTCCTCTCGCACCATTAAGATAACTGCTGCAATTTAACTCCAATCCTGTTGCTCCTCGGTTTGGCGAATTTGATACACTTGTCCGTGACTGTGCAGTGGTCGAGTTTTTGCCCATAAACTGGCTTCATCTAACTGCCATTTTTCTAGGATTAAATCTAAATCTCTTTGGATTTCTCTTGCCCCCGGAAAGTTTTGATAACGTATGCGTAAACGAGCGCATTCAGCTAAGTTTAAATCATTGGGTTCTGATTGCAGCAGCTGATCAACAATCGGGCGATCGAGTCTTTCCTGTGGATGTTGTTGTTCTTGATTTTTACTAGCCATAATTAGGGTTTGCGGCACAAAGTTTTTCCTGGGGGCAGGGTGTGGGGTGTAGGGTGTAGGGTGTAGGGTTTTACCCATTTTCAGGGAGTCAATTACCTAATACCAAATCCGTTGAGTATAGGCTACATATCAGGAGAGGCACTCATGCAAAAGGCAAAACGGAGAATAAATAATCAGTTTTTAATAACTGGATTTAGTATAATTTTCAGGGAAAAAGTCCCGGAATTTTCCCCCCGATCACTCCAATGGCCGGTACTTTTGGATTTCAAAAAGGTCTAAAAGTCTTATCGAACAATGTTTTTAGATTTATTTAGCAAACCATAATTAATCGAACCAACCGATATCGGAATCCGTTAACTCTGTGGGGGTAGGATTGGGGGCAATATAACGGGCTAAAGTGGCCATTTCAAAGTTATAAAGACTGGGTTTCTTAGGCAATAGTTTGGTAATTGCTGACGGTTCAGGGGTGGCGGTGGGACTATTTTCTAGGGTTTTAATTTGATTATATAATTTTTCAATTAACTGTTTTTTCTCAGTCAGTTCTGTTTCTGTCTTGCTTAATTGACTCGATAATTTTGCCACCAAAGTGGTTTTTTCCGAGAGGACAGATTCTAACTGCTCGGTCTGTTGTTGTAACTGCTGTAAACTGACAGAGAGTTCCAGATGTTCTTTAAGTTCTTCTTCCAGAGAAATAACTTTTTCTTGGAGAGTTTGCCCATTTTTCTCGGTTTTTTCTAACTCTGCCGTCAAGTCCTTAATTTTTGCCTGTAGGGTGGCGTTAGTTTCCTTCGGACGTTTGACAGAAGGAGAGGGTTGGGATTCTACCTCTTTATTAGCTTCTGTACGGATGAGATCGTTTAAATTACCTTTGGTCATAAGCTCTGCAAATAGGATATTACGATAGAATCGGATACTGTCAAGAAATCTCTTGGTTTAGGCAATCGATCATTATTCGCCCGATATACAAGCTTGATTACGCCGGGGAATTGTTCCATAGATTTTATTGTATAGCTTTAGGTCGATCGATCCCTGTCCATTTAAGGAATGAGAAAAAATACCTAAATCTCAGTTTCGCCAGTAAGATTCTAAATTTTTCTGTAGTTAATGATACGGAATACTAAATTTGTGTCAGACTAAGGGTAGAAGTTGATCGCACCTGTGGCAAGGATAAATTTATGAATATTGAAGAAAAAGCACGTCTTAATTTAACCCAAGAACGACAAGCAGAAGGAATGCTCGAAGAAAATGTCTTAACTCGTACAGAGGAGCTTTTAGGGGAAGGGGAGGCAGGAACTGCGAAAGCACGGGTTTTATTAACTGAAAATCGTCAAGAAGACGAAAAACTCCAAGATAAGATTTTAGAACGTTCGATCGAAGCTATGCAATAGCCTTGAGGAGATTGGTGAAGACTGGGAATATCCACACAAGTCTAGATAAATAGGGTCTGCTGAATAAATCTAAAAACCTTGTTGGATAAGACTTTTGGACTTTTTTCCCCTCAAAAAGTGCCAGCCATTGCGGGGATCGGGGGGAAAATTCCTGGACTTTTTCCCTGAAAATTAGGTAGTTGACCAC
>NZ_JAPZRB010000314.1:0-13331 GCF_027531105.1 Microcystis sp. LE18-22.4A | reverse complement strand
GCGGGTGTTGGTAAGCTTTCTCCCACTCACCTTCACGGTTCTGGCCATCTATGGCTCTGACGCTAGGGGAGATCGTTTCAAGCGTTGGACGACTCCCATCATAGGAATAGCGGCACTGTTCGTTACAGTGCGTATTGTCCTGATACTCGTGGCCTTCTCTATCAATCCCCGTATGTGTACGATTGTCGGCCCCAATCACCACCAGATTTGGGCTGACTACCTCGCGTCCTACGGCATACCAGCGATCGATATTGGCAATGCGCTTCTCTACGTCGCGATTCCCACTCTCGCCACTTTTTTGTTCCTGCGTCCGATTTGGGTGGCGAGCGTTCTGTCCGCTATCGGACCGGGAACTCTAATCCCGATCCGGATTCTGCTACCGCTTGAATGGGCTTCGGTGTGGTGTTGGGTCACTTCCCTGTTTCTATTTTTCGGCCTTGCCGAACCAATCATCGGGCAAGCGGGAGCGAAGCACTTTTTCAGGCCGATCGCTCTCCTGTTTTGGAAAGATTAGCTATCTTGCAAAAGTAACTCAAGATAATCTTTTTGTCGGTAACGAAGGGGAGCATCCCACTTTCATGACAAGCAATTATACTTAGGGCTAAAATTCTATATGCCATAGCTTTCGGGAAGGTCAGAGACTTTAAACAGTCATCTAAATTCTGTGATTGGAACCAGAATCATATCCACAAAAGCTTTATCGCTCGCTTAAGTGTTTGGGATGCTCCCGTCTATGGCAGGGTAAAAGCCTCTCAATTAGTCTTGAAAAAAGGCTTTCAGCACAGCTTTAAAACAGGATTAGGTACAAAAGATAGGACGGCTTAACAAAGCATGGTATCTTTTCAACCCCTCCTCGGTAAAATTCGGGTTGAACCAGACCAGTGTAACTTCGGAGTCGAAATTTCCTTGCGGTTTTCTAATCTTTTGGAAAGCCATACTTTCCCATCTGAAACCATGCTTTTTGTAAAACTCGATCGCCCTTGTATTACTCCGATGGGGCAAAAGTTCAAATCGGAGGATATGGGGCATATTAGCTTCAATCTCTCTCAGATAAGCATCGATCAGTTGACCGCCGTATCCTTTCCCCTGCAACTCTGGATGAACTATCATGGTCGCATTAGTGAGGACGTGAGCCAGACACTTAAATCGTGAAGTGAAAGCTTTCAAGTAACCGACAATTTCTCCCCCCTCTTCGATAACTAGAACCAGCCCGTACTTTAATCCTTCCTTTAACATATCGCCCACATAGTCGAGTGTAATTTCCCCTTCTTCTTGGGTTAAATTGCCAGGGTTCGAGCGAGCGACGATTTTGTAGAGTTTGTAGAGCGGGCGGATATCGTTCTCGGTTGCCCTTCGGATAATAGCCGAACCGTATCCCTGCGTCGGTAGAATCGCTTGGAAACTATCTCTTCTGGCCGAGCGGGTTCCGGGGATCGGACACTCTGGAGAATAGTAAAAACCTTTCATGGCCGCCTCTCCCTTCGATCCTCTCTATGATCATACCCGAAATCGAGGGGAACCGATAAAATCGATCTAAAATGAGGACGGGATGGAACAACCCTCAAACCGTCAACTATCATCATCTATCGAGGGGAGCGATCGAGCTATGAAGATTCCTAAGTTACCCGATGAAGTCACCATACCGATCAACAGGAAAACCGTCTGGCTTTTCGGTTTGGGGGTAATCCTCTGGTCTTTATTCGTCGTGGCAATAAACGATCACTTTTTCAGGATCGACGAGATTATAGTTTATCCTGACGGTTCGAGGGAATATCGGGTCAATCCGAAATAATTAAACCGTTTCCGCTAGTACACCTTGTTATGGATTTCAATAATCTTCCCCGACCTTTTACTCTCAAACGATGACAAGAATCAAATTTGATCACCTAAGTTCTCTTTAGTCGTAGTCACAATCCCGACTATTTAGGATAATTTATTTAATTTTTGCCCTGCCAATCTGCTTAAAAAATACCGGTTAATCTCCTACTATCCTGAATAAGATAATATTAAGTTGAAATCTGATGTCCAAAGATATAGATGATGTGAAAAATAGCTTTCTGAAAGATGAATATTTTAAACTCCAAGATCAGTACGAAGACTACGATAGACGCGCACTGCAAATAAAGGGGTGGATTAGCGCAGGATCTATTGCTGGTTTTGCCATAGAAATAAACTCTAAAACTTACAACAGCCCAACATTATTAATTATTGCCACTATCTCTCTGTGTTTTTGGTATCTAGAATCAATGTGGAAAATGTTTCAGTATTCCATAATTGATAGAATTCGCATCATTGAAGCACACTTTAGAAACGACCAAGAAATACTAATAAAAAATCCTGCTCCCCTGCAAATATATAATTGGTGGTTTCGCTCATTTAGTAAAGACGAACCGATTTATTCATACGAGAAACATCGTCCTCGTTCAAAACTTATAAGGCTATGGGCGGCAGGGAAACAAACATTTGTGCATTTGCCGTATTCGTTAATTATATTGATTTGTATTGCACTTTACCTAGTGGAATTAAAACAAGGCTGATTTTAATCATGAATTGTCCTCTAGGCAATTCTTAAAACCTAGTGATAGGCTAACTTGATACACAATTATCATCCATATCTTGATTCAACTGATAATTGCAAAGTTATCTATCAGACGTTTGACAAAATAGCGAAAATGTTGTGAAAATATTGGCGATTGTGATACTCAAAAAGCGTTGAAGGCCAAACCCCCAGTAAACTCGTTGGTTTTCCTAGAACTTCGCACTGTCTAGCTTAATTCGGTAACATCAAAAATTACTTTGAAGCGATAAACTCTAAACTCTTGATATGAAGTCTGGGACTCCGCTCGTCTCCCTTCTATCCCTCGCGCAACAACCTGAAAGTTACGCCGTGAACGATCTCCCCTCTGTCCAGAATCATGCCTAAATTCAAAGCTTGATGGTAAGGTCAAGATGAATTGACCCTACAGAAGAATCCATACTCTCCGGAACTATGCCAATATCTAAGGACTACTGGCAAAACTTAAATTTGCTCGCTCGTCGGGCAGGGGGGTTGTCGTTAATCCAGGGCTTTTTCTGCAAACTATACCCCCACCTCTCCTCGCTCACGCCGCCACCCACCCCGCCACCCCACCCACCGCCCAGTCCTGACCCCAAAAGAAAAAGGGAAGGGCTGACAGGGGTTGCGGTTTCTTGGAGTTCGTCGGTGGGTTTGGACCCCTCTGGTCGCTGGCGGACTTTGGCGCGCCTTGGGTCGTGGACTTCGCTGATAGCGGGCTGGTTTGGATGCGCGCCAGCCGCCGACTTCCCGCCGGGGTCCCGCAAATAGATCGGAACTGCTACTCTCTATTTATCGGTTTTTGAGTTTTAATGATATTTTATCGTAAAATAATGATAAAATAGAGAGATAGAGTTATTTTTCTGCCCGTGATTCCTGATGCCGTCGTTTCTCTTGTTGCCACCGCGCCCTGCGTTGGCTTCTCTGGTTCGCGTTCCCCTTCCACCGCCTCTCTTGCGGCCGTTTCTGCTATTGCCGCAGAGGTTCCCGCCTCCTGCCTGATCTCGGTGGGGTGTGCCGAGGGTGTCGATCGCCTTGTCCGTTCTCTTTTTGCGTGCGCCCGCGTTTTCTCGGCCTCCTCGTTCGGGGTTGGGCGTGGTTCCTTTGCATCCCGCTCGGTGGCCTGCGTTGGCTCCGTTTTCCCCGACGGCGTTTGGCTCTCCTTCCCCGCGTCTCCCTGTCCCCCCGGTCTGCTGCCGTCTAGGTCTTCTTCCCGTTGTTTCGGCGGGTTCGGTGCTGGTTCTTGGTCTTCTCTAGCCTTAGCGGTCGGTTCCGACTTGCGGTGCGCGGTTTTCCTTCCCCCCGATATCCCCTCGCCGGGATGGGGGCTGGTGTCGCTGGGCGGCGGCTGGTGGCTGTGGTCGCCGGTTGCCTCTCAGCTATTGCTTTTCTAGTGCTTTTCTAGCGGGGAAGTCCCCGCTTTTTTATCCCATTTTATCTAAAAAATTTTTCTATCTAATGATAAATTATCACTATTTTATGATAGAATAAGATTATAGAAGTTTTTGGAGAGAACCTTATGTACCAGTTGAACCTCTGCGATCAAGTAACGATCTTTCTTTCTGATAACGGCGAACAGCGCTGGCCTATCAACCCGAGGGATCGGGTACGCCGGCGATTCCTTACCTACCTAGCGGGAAATAATAAAGCCGAGCTTAAAAAAGCTTGTCAGTATCTGGATATTCAAAGCTTTGAAATTCGACTCGCCAAAAGATTGCAAGCCTATAAATGGGAATGTAAAATCGAGGGGATGGCCTGGAATGATGCCCTCGAATTAGCAGTAAATTTAGGTGCAGATTTAAGTCAGTGCGTCCCGATCGATCTGAAAAATTCAAGATACAGAAATTACTCGATCGAAGCACTAGAATCCGAAAAAGTTCCCTATTAAAAAATCTTATCTTCCCCGCAAAAATGCGGGGATTTTTTTATCTATTTATTGATATTTTATCAAAAATTTATGATAAAATAAAAGTATAAACCAAAGAAAGAAGGATAAAGCGATGACTTTATTTCCAGATAACTGGATCGAAATATAGCGTTTCCTGTTCGCAAGAGGTACATTATCGATGTTGAAAAGCTTAATTAGCAAAGGTTTAACTGTGCCACACAGGTGTGAGACCCGCTATAGTCGGAACGACAGTAGAAAAGGACAACCTCATATTAATTTGGCGGAATAGTGATCGAACAAAAGTAGGGACGATGACCGTAACCAAATTATTAGAAATTGTCCCAGTTGCTAACCATTTATAGGTTCCATATCAACCTAGATAACTGCAATTAGCTAGGCTGACCAACACATTAAATCACCATCTGGAGAATATCATGAAATCCCATCTAGAAAACGCTCTTGACTATTTACTGCTCGCAAAACAAGAGAGCCAAGATAGTTCCTTCGAGCGCTCCCAAATGCTCAATAAAGCGATCGAGAATATTTCCCTGCTACTGACCGAACCAGAAGATAGTTGGACACCGCCCAACCGCCACGATTTTTTGATCGCTGACCTGCTGATCGAGGCCTGCCAATAAACAGTAATTGCAATTGCACATCGGGGCGCTTGCCGCCCCCCAGAAACCGAGATAAAGGACATCTGAACAATGGCTAAATCAAACTATACACCCTCGGACAAATTCCAAATCGTCAGCGATCGCTTAATGCAGTTACTAGAAAATGGCGTTAAGCCTTGGGTAAAACCTTGGAAAGCGGTCGGCTATCAGAATTTGATCACGGGTCACGAATACACGGGCATTAACCCGCTACTCTGTGCGATCGATTGCATGGCTCAAAACTATGAACAGCCCTACTTTCTGACTTTTAAGCAAGCGAAAGAAAACGGCTGGACGATTAAAAAAGGCTCCGAATCCACTTGGATTCGTTGGGGTGGTTCCTACGCGGTAGAAATAGAGGATGATCGAGGTGAAACCGTCAGGGAATTTCGGAATTCTGCCAAATGGTTTAACGTTTTTAACGTGGCCTGTGTCGAGGATAAAAACGCCGAGATCAAGATCGCTCACTTCTCAAAACCCGAACCGATCGGACGAGAACACACCACCGATCCGATCATGCAGAAATTCCTTAACAGCCAAGAGGCGACGATCTCCCACGGTGGCGATCGAGCTTTCTACAGTCCAGAACGAGACGAGATCCGCCTCCCGGAATTATCCAGCTTCCAGAGTGTGGCGGGATACTACGGAACGGCGATCCACGAACTCGCCCACTGGACGGGACACAAAACGCGACTAAATCGAAACCTATCGGGTGCTTTCGGCTCTCAATCCTACGCTTTCGAGGAACTGATCGCCGAACTTGCCGCCGCGTTCGTTCTCAATGAATTTAACTACACGGGAGAACTGGAACACCACGCCAACTATCTAGGCAGCTGGTTAAAAGCGCTGAAAAACGATAATAAATATTTCTTCAAGGCCGCCGGTATGGCCACGAAAGCCTCCCTATTTTTGCTGGAAAATTGGCAATCATAACACCTGTAACTAAGACAACTTTTCCCCCGACTACATCGGGGCTTTTTTTCGCAACCATTCGACGATGATATCCGACAGAAAATCACTCTGATTCTTGCCAGAAGCCTCGATCAGCAAATCCAATTCTCGATCGAAAGCTGCTGGTAAACGCAGGGAACGGCCCCGCCCCAAAAGCTTATCCCTCGGTACAAATTCCCCCACCTCATCTCGCGGACGCTCAACCGCCACGGGTCGGGCCGGCTTAGAAATTGCCGCCTCTACCGACCAACCCCGATCGATGCGCTTATAAACCGTGGCCAGGGGAATACCATTAGCGATCGCTGTCTCTTTGTCGGCAGCATTGAGAATTTTTCCTACTTTCCCCATCTCTTTATTATTGAATCTCTAGTCTGTCCTAACAGATAAAAATTTTTTATCTTCAATGATTGATATTTTATCATTAATCGGAGAAAGACCAGATCGAGGGAATTAGTTCGCGAGAGAAGATCACAGAAAGAGAAGCGTCCAAAGAAAAAAAGCTAAAGCCCCCCGCGTAGCCTCCATGATTCGGATAAGACTTTTATTTTTCGCAGTTGTCGGGATGCTCTAACTCTTGCAAAAAAGAGGTGATCACCTCTCTAACTTTTTCCTGCCAGTTATCGATCTTTTTCAGCTTGGCATATTGAGAGGGCGGCAGCCTTAACGTTAACTTGGCCGTGCAAGGCTCGTCCCTATCGGTAGAGAACCTATGTTCTACTAAATCGGGGTTGCCCCCTGGTCTTCCTCTCATCTTATTTTTTACTATTCTCGGCCTTAGTCTAACATGACGACACGCTATAAAGTTTTGTAAACTTTAGGCAAAAGTCTTGCTTATAGCATGACGACACGCTATAATAGAATCATCGAGTTAAGGAACTCGAATCAAACGGGGGAGGACAACGGCGAAATTGCATCCCCCGACGCTCACCAAAATGAGGTAATGACATGATAGCAGAAGAGATCAAGAGTTCACCCAATGGTAATTTCAAACTTTACCAACTTTGCAAAAATGTGGTGATCTGCCAGACCGCCACAGACCCGCACGGTTGGGGCAATGCCACGGAGGACGAGCCGGCCTTTATGGTCTATCTAGGTTGCAAAAAAGAGGAAGTCGAGGGTTACATCCGAACTTTCAATACTTTTTATCGCTGCTACTGGTGCGAAGTCCGCAAACCGAAATATTTAAAAGACTTTGAAGCCGAGATCAAGATTCGGGGAATGCAGCGCTATATCGATTCCCACGCCTACGGACTCGATTACTTAGTCGAATCTCAAGCTGGCAAGCACGGCCAGATCATCCATTTCGATGAAATAGATTTCGATGAGTACAACTACCGCACGACGGGTTATATGCCCAAGTGGTAAAACTTATTCCCCCACCTTTGGGGGATTCTCAAATAATTTTAGTTCAAAGAAATGCAAGGAGAAAATCATCATGGCTACTAAAAAATCGAATCAATTTTCCGTCTTCGGCACGCGAACCGATAATGCTATTTGTTTACCCGATATCCCCTACTCGGTAAGAATCAACTGTAAGGATGGCGGGCTTTTTATCGGTGGCTCGGAAGCGCAACACCGCAAAACGAACCCCGATCAAAAGATAGATATCGGCATCATCAAAGCTTCCAAATTCTTCGGCAGTCTGGGCAAAACCGAAAATGTGCTATGGATTCAATTATTCTACATCCCCGGACCGAACGTTTCCCCCGAAATTCTGCCTAAAAATACGGTCTGTGTTTCCTACATTAAAAAGCAGTCGATTTCCAACCTTTTTAACAAGGTGCAGGAAGCGATGAACCACGGCGAACCCGGTATGGGCATCTTTACAATTGGCTTCAATCGGGAAGTAGGAGAAAAAGGAACCTACTACAGCGTTAGTTTCGACTGGCGCGAACGGCAATCAGAAGAAGAAAAACAGCAACTGGGACTTATTAGCGACTTCGTGATCGCTTGCGGCGATCAGCTTGTTGATTTAGAAGCAACCCGCGATTTCATCTGTGTGGATGGCTGGACGGCACAACAATTACAGGCACTCACCGCCCAACGCCAAGAACTAGAAGGAACCCGAAATCAGCGCACCCTACCCGCAGCTTAATCGATAAAAACGACGGGAGAGGGCAACCTCTCCCCCATTCAGGAGAAACCATGACCCAAACTAACCCCCGACTCTGGCAACTTGCGGAAATCATCGGCGAACTGGAAACGGTGATCACCGATATCTGCGAAGACGAAACCCTAACCGACGAAGAGCGGGAAGCCAAGCTAGAAAAGGCCTTTACTCGATGGTTGGAGGCCGGCGACTCTTTTAAGCACAAAGCCGAACGGGTAGCAGCCTACATCCACCATCAAGAGGCATTGGCCGAAACAAGGAAAGCCGAAGCCAAAAGAATCCGCACCCTAGCGGAACAGACGGAAAATCAGGTTAACCGATTGAGACGCTACCTAACGAACGAGATGCTGCGAACCGGACAGACCCGTATCGACGGCGTGACCGTTAAGGTCGGTTTGCGTCGAAAACCGACGCGAGTGATGCTCAACGTTCCCCCAGAAGAACTACCCCCCGAATATGTGCTGGTGGAATACACACCCAAACTAACAAAAATTAAAGAACTGCTCAAATCAGACGATCAAAAGGCAATTGATTGGGCTTTTCTCTCCGAATCTCACGAATACTCGCTAATAATTCGCTAAACAAACAACAATGAAAGAATACACGGGAATAACAACAGTAGAAATCGAGGTGACGATAATGGCTAAAAATAAAACCCACGCCGAACAGCTATTCGAGGAAATATTTCCCATTGTCTCGATCGAAAATGAAAGCCAAGCGAACCTAATCGATGAACGGACAAGCCTCGACAATAACTGCGAGTGGCAAGTAACCGCACGAGATAATTAAATTTACTCATTCGCCGGTCGGTGGGGTTGCATCTAGGTTCTTTGCTTCGCTGCCGCAAGGAAGCGATCAAATATTTCGAGAGAGCAAACACCCCTGGCCATCACTAGCTAATTTTTAATTTACCAGTTATCAGTAAATCAAAAAAATTAGGAGTGGAGAAATGTACATAAATTTAACTACTGACGAAGCGGTAAGATTGCTCAAAAAAGATGATAATGCGATTTGGTCTTGGGACGGAGCCTTGGCGCTAGTTCAATATTTAGAAGACTTAGAAGACAGTACAAACACAAAAATAGAATTCGATCCAATTCTATTTCGGTGTGAATACTCAGAGTATTCTAGCGTATTGAAAGCGGGTGAGAATTATTCATTTATTCCCCCAGAAGATAGCGATCAAGAAGAAATAGAAGCGGCAGCACTTGAATATTTACAAAACAAAACTACCGTTATTCAATTTGAAGGAGGCATAATTATTCAGCAGTTTTAAGCTACCAATTATCAGTAGATCAAATCGGCTTGATAGACTTAATATTATTAATACTATTAAAAGCCGATCTAGAACTGGTTCTAGCGATCCACATCCCCCCCTTTTTCCGCTCAAGAATCCCAATCTTAACCCCTAACAAATTAAAAAACCATGAAATGCCCCCAATGCGAATCATCGGAAACTTATAGAAAGAGCCTAGAAAGCCTAACTATTTACTGCGATCACTGCGGCCACCAATGGCAAGCAGAACAGGTAAAAAAACCTCTCGCAACGGCACAGAAGCGGGAAAAAAAATATCCCCGCCATCTACTAAATATCGGTGTCTATATATGCCCAAGCAACCCAAGTAAATATTCTTTTGCCATCAACAACGGTAACGGAATTGCAGTTTTTAAGGAATTTGAATCAGATGAATTTTTGAGCGGATGTTATGACTCGATCGAAGAAGCATTAGAGGCAGGAATAAATTGGGTAAATGGGAAAGATGAAATATAAATCGAATCAAGACGAGCGCCCTGTAAAAAAGATAGGGCGCAGGCAAACGGGAGTTAAAACTGGTCAATCCGGCTACAGCTTTATCGAACTGCTCGTTACCTTAACCCTGATCACTATCCTGCTGCTGATCGGTTTTTCTATACTTTCGAGATTAATAGCGGAACTCCGCTTAGATATGGCCACCTTTGAACTGTCCCAACATTGGAAGTTCACCCGCTTCGATGCCATGGGAAGCGGAACTACTCCCACCACCCTCTGCATGAAAGACGACGGACGGATCGAGGTGGCCAAGATAGCCGGCGACGATTGCGAGACGGTCAGCGAATGGCAGTCTCTGACGAACGGGGTGGACATCGACACCACCAATTCCACCCTGAGAAGAGTTAGCGGTGTCGGGGGAAACGACGGCACGATCTACCGGGTTAGTTGGGCCGATACAAAGGGCGGCATGGGCGGTTCTTGGGGGCAATTAGGGCGACTGACACTGACCGCCCAGGGAACGACCGCCAAACGCTGTCTATTTTTATTCCGTGTCGATGGTTCATGGGATATCCGCGAAGACAACCGATGCTGGAAATAAAAAAGAAAGAAAAGACGGAAGAAAAGGCTAACGCCATCGGGTGTAAATCATTCGCAACACAACGATGACAGAACAAACCCTATTAGCCCACCTCTCCGGGCAATTCCCCCAACTTCCCAACCTCGACCTCACCCTGCTAACACGAACCCTCTTTCCTCTATCCCCAGTCGAACTCTATACCCTCAGACTCGCTCACGGCGATAACGCTATCATGAAGGCCGCCATTGATAGTACCGTTCGGCAACGGCAAGAGGAGGAGGAAATCGCCGCCCTCGAACGACAGCACGAAATCTATGACGAGTATCGTCACTGCTGTGGCGGTTGGTAAACTTTATTCGGTGGGGACATTCCCCGCCGAATGGCGATTTAATAATCATTTTGTCAATAGTTACTACAGATCATACAATCAAAATATCAATTAATAGCAGTTTTCATCAAAATGAGGTATGGGCAAGAAACTTAAACCCTTTGTTGGCATAACTTGTTGATAACTCAGTAACGGGAAAAGTGCTATAATATGCTAGTTAGGTTATCGCGGTTCCATAGAAATTTTCTCTATTCTCCCGCCAAAACGGATAAAATGCTTGAGATTCAAAGTTAATAAATGATCGACTTCCGCTTTTAATGAACCATAAGCAATTAAAGCATCATAAATCGCTCCTCCTCTTAAATTTAAAGTTACCATAAGATTAATTACAGCTTGATAATCATCGCTTGTTAAGGAAATAATCTCAAAGGAATCTAAATTTTCTTTAATTAATTGTTGTACCAATTGAGGAGATAGACGAGGTTTTGCGGGAAAAGCCGATAAAATTGCGTAGAGTTCTGCAAGAGTATGAGTTCCAATATAACCCTGAATTTCTCCTCGTTTAACTCTGATTAACCAAGAAATACAAGCTGAGTGCTGTTCATGGTTGACTAAAATAGATGCAACCAAAACCGACGTATCGAATAAAACTTTAATCACAACATTAGCTCATTCTTTCTTGTCTAAGCTCCTCGATAAAAGCTTCAGTATTAACTAGCAATTGGCTGTCAACAACCAAAACATCATTCTCGTAATAAACCTTTGGCTCTTCCTTAATTGGATTTAAGACTAGCTTACCATCTTGAACTTCTACCTGAAATTGACTATCATATTCAATGCCTAGTTGTTCCAGCAAAGTTTCAGGAATTTGAATACATCTACTTCGATCGAGCGTCACTAATTCCATGGCAATTATCTTGAATTCTTTTATCTTCATTATACCGCTATATTTCTCCTGTAGCTCTTAAAACCCCTAAAATAATTCGACAAAAATCAGGAAAAGCCGTCGTAAAACGACGGGGTTTTAACCCAAATCTTCGATAACTGAAGGGAACTTAAGCAATTTTGGGAAATATCCAAAATTAACTGTTTTGCGAACGCAAAGCGCTCGCTACGCGAGATTGATTGCGATACCGCCGAATATTACGCTAGAGTTTATTCTGGCTTGAGGAAAAAGGGAAATCCGATTCCCACTAACTGTATGTGGATCGCAGCGACCGCTCTACAATAATCTGGCTTTATTTAGCTATGACAAGCATTTTCGGACGGTCGATGGGTTGATAACAGGAAATAGCATCGCCAATTTTGCGATTATTCCTATTTAAACTGCCCGGGAGATCACAAGTCAAGACAAATGTATTCTCAATGACAAAGAGATAGTTTATGCTGATTAAATAAAGGAGTTTTGAAATCATATCTAAAGAGTTTTAACAATTTTTTTATCGGAGAAAAACATAATTTTTTCGAGAAAATAAAATTAGTTAATTCTCGACAATAATATATAATTAATTTAGAAGAATAGTTATATTTTAATCGGCTATAAGTAGTCGTGCAAAATTAATTTCGGCTCTTCTCTACTTTGTGTGATAAGCACTGATTATCATTCGTAGGAGTCTTGCTAGGCAAGGCTTTGAAGACTATATTTCTATAAAATTATCCCTATTCTTCTTCCCTCCACACAGAAACCAGAAGAGCCAAAAACCTTCGTCACTTGAAATGCCCATGCTGCTCACAAAGCTAATTGTCAATAGCGTTTTAGGTGCGCTTACCCTTAGGTAGGAATAATTACATGGTTTGAACGGAATAAAATTTTAATTTTTCCTCAATCTTTCTGACAATTCGGAGCGCTGTGACTCCCGAAATCTTCAATTATTCTATTAAGTGCTATAATTTTATTGATAAAACAATTTTTGCTGGTAGCTAGTTAAGCTTAGAAGGAGTTGATGTTATGTTAGTTAAAGGAATTAAAAAAGGCAAAACTATTGAGTTATTAGAGGAAGTTGATTTTCCTGATAATGAAGAGTTATTAGTGGAAATTAGAGAGGTTAATGATTTTTGGTCAGCCTTGCAAGATTTTAGACAAAGAGTAGATTTGGCAAGTCTTGATGATGATAGTTTTGATAATTTACGCGACAAGTCAACGGGGAGAGATGTTCGTTTATGACTCTCAAATATTTGCTAGATACTAATATTTTGTCAGAGGCTAAACGACCTCACCCGAATCAGAAGGTTATGACAAAGCTAAGATTATCTAAACGGGAAATAGCCACAGCTACTCTGGTAATCCATGAGCTATTATTTGGTTGTTTTCGACTTCCTCTGTCTAAAAAACGCCAAGACTTAGAGGATTATGTAGGGTTTGCTGAATAATGGTAAAAACCTTACAGGAAAGGGCTTTTAGCTTGATTGAGAGCTTCCCAAATGCACTTAAATCTGCTAGAATCTCTTAAAACCCTTGCATCACCCTTGCATCACCCTTGCATCTTCTCTAATTAGTGCTAATGTACCGTAAAA
>NZ_JAPZRB010000282.1:0-8820 GCF_027531105.1 Microcystis sp. LE18-22.4A | reverse complement strand
GGTTTTTGGCTAGGCGCACGATGTTTCAATCCCTAATAGGGTTTAAGATTAATTGGAACCTTTGTGCTGCAAGGCGAACCAGACTGTTACAAGTCGTTTCAATCCCTAATAGGGTTTAAGATTAATTGGAACTTAACAGCTTAATGGGACGCGCCCGGATTAGGGAAAAGTTTCAATCCCTAATAGGGTTTAAGATTAATTGGAACAAATTTATCAAAGTAGTTCCAGAAGCCAATAAGCCGTTTCAATCCCTAATAGGGTTTAAGATTAATTGGAACTTGGCGGCGGGTGGGGTGGTGGGGTGGGTGGTCGGGTTTCAATCCCTAATAGGGTTTAAGATTAATTGGAACAAGTAATCTAATCTATAGCAAAGAGCGGGGTGGTTAGGTTTCAATCCCTAATAGGGTTTAAGATTAATTGGAACGATCATCGGGGCGCGCCCTACGGGCCGGGCTCCGGTTTCAATCCCTAATAGGGTTTAAGATTAATTGGAACCTTTTATCTAAGCTCTTATCTAAATCATTATCTAGTTTCAATCCCTAATAGGGTTTAAGATTAATTGGAACAAAATGCGAAAAATTACCTATTTTTAGAATTTCCGTTTCAATCCCTAATAGGGTTTAAGATTAATTGGAACAATTGATGAAAATATCTAACTTCTGTCCGGGGCTGTTTCAATCCCTAATAGGGTTTAAGATTAATTGGAACCTTCACCAATACCCGTAGCACCGGCTCCGATTAAGTGTTTCAATCCCTAATAGGGTTTAAGATTAATTGGAACAACTTATGTCAGCATAAATACTCCACTTATTAGCGTTTCAATCCCTAATAGGGTTTAAGATTAATTGGAACCATTATATCTTGAGTTGCAGTCTGGTGTTTCGTTATGTTTCAATCCCTAATAGGGTTTAAGATTAATTGGAACCTTGGATGATATACTTTCTTGGAGAAATTCCAAGCGTTTCAATCCCTAATAGGGTTTAAGATTAATTGGAACCTTGTTTGCTGCAATCCATTCCTAGCCTAGAGTGAGGTTTCAATCCCTAATAGGGTTTAAGATTAATTGGAACCCGACGTACCGATTCGATTTAGAAAAAATTAACCGTTTCAATCCCTAATAGGGTTTAAGATTAATTGGAACACGCCGTGGCCGAAGGAGTCATTGATGGTGTCACAGTTTCAATCCCTAATAGGGTTTAAGATTAATTGGAACATTATAATCCTAATGCCATAGAGATTATCTCAATTGGTTTCAATCCCTAATAGGGTTTAAGATTAATTGGAACTATCCCATAAGGTTTTAGCGCATTTTGAAGGTTCGTTTCAATCCCTAATAGGGTTTAAGATTAATTGGAACAATCTAATCAGCAGCCCAATGAGTCTCTCTCCCTGTTTCAATCCCTAATAGGGTTTAAGATTAATTGGAACCAGAGCGGCTTACAACGGTGACAACGCTTGACGTTTCAATCCCTAATAGGGTTTAAGATTAATTGGAACGGTAATCCCTCTCGCTAAAGGATGGATCGTACCGTTTCAATCCCTAATAGGGTTTAAGATTAATTGGAACGGATGAGTCTTCAATGGATGAGTCTGACAACGGTGTTTCAATCCCTAATAGGGTTTAAGATTAATTGGAACGAGATGTGATGATCAGCCAATAATTAATAAAATTCAGTTTCAATCCCTAATAGGGTTTAAGATTAATTGGAACAATGATAAATCATTTTTGATGGACACGACGCTTGATTTGTTTCAATCCCTAATAGGGTTTAAGATTAATTGGAACGTGATGGTAATTTTTCCATCACCCGCGTCCTGTATCTGGGGCTGTTTCAATCCCTAATAGGGTTTAAGATTAATTGGAACTAGCGATCGCTGATCGAGAAGCTTAATACTTTTGTTTCAATCCCTAATAGGGTTTAAGATTAATTGGAACCTGGACTTAATTTAAGATTAGCAAAGATTTCTGGTTTTGTCGTTTCAATCCCTAATAGGGTTTAAGATTAATTGGAACATTCATTGAATAGCCAGTTGCTATTCTATGAATAGTTTCAATCCCTAATAGGGTTTAAGATTAATTGGAACGGTGGATCAAGTGTATTGAGGTAACGCGAGGGGAGGACGTTTCAATCCCTAATAGGGTTTAAGATTAATTGGAACTAAAGAGTCTGTGGACAGATAAGTAAACAGGGGGTTGTTTCAATCCCTAATAGGGTTTAAGATTAATTGGAACTAGAAGTTTCCCGGTTTTTTCGATCGCGCGCCGGTTTCAATCCCTAATAGGGTTTAAGATTAATTGGAACGTGATAGGTTTTTGCGGTGAAGTGATCTAGTTCAGTTTCAATCCCTAATAGGGTTTAAGATTAATTGGAACGGTGAAGTATTCTCCCCCTAATGTTTTAAAAAAGGTTGTTTCAATCCCTAATAGGGTTTAAGATTAATTGGAACCTTGAATTGCTTTTCAGTTCGAGGAGGCAATTGGATGTTTCAATCCCTAATAGGGTTTAAGATTAATTGGAACTTTTCGATCTCCTCCCGGCACTCCTCCCGGGCCGAGTTTCAATCCCTAATAGGGTTTAAGATTAATTGGAACAATTATGGTTAATTGTATTTTTAAAGGTCCCAAAGGAGTTTCAATCCCTAATAGGGTTTAAGATTAATTGGAACTATAATTTAAACTATATAGGTAGGAACGGTAGGAACAAGTTTCAATCCCTAATAGGGTTTAAGATTAATTGGAACGCGAAAAAATCACCCTGCGAGAGTAGGGAAGGGAAGTTTCAATCCCTAATAGGGTTTAAGATTAATTGGAACCCGTGATAAGTTTTGGCAGTCATGCTATCCAATTCCGTTTCAATCCCTAATAGGGTTTAAGATTAATTGGAACTCGGTGAAATATTGCCCCCCTAATATTTTAAAAAATGTTGTTTCAATCCCTAATAGGGTTTAAGATTAATTGGAACTCGGTGAAATATTGCCCCCCTAATATTTTAAAAAATGTTGTTTCAATCCCTAATAGGGTTTAAGATTAATTGGAACGAGGGGGATTTAGTCGCAAGCAGGTGCGTCGTGGCGAAAGTTTCAATCCCTAATAGGGTTTAAGATTAATTGGAACCTCTTGGGTAGCTAGTTTTATCTCTTGGTGGATTGTTTCAATCCCTAATAGGGTTTAAGATTAATTGGAACGCGATAGGTTTTACCAGTCATTTGACTTAGTTCTTGTTTCAATCCCTAATAGGGTTTAAGATTAATTGGAACACGGAAATAATTAAAGCAAATTTTCCTATTTGCCTGTTTCAATCCCTAATAGGGTTTAAGATTAATTGGAACGGGAAATGTGCGTTTAAGTACGCGAGTCGAAAAAGTTTCAATCCCTAATAGGGTTTAAGATTAATTGGAACCCAGATCCTGGGCCTATTGTCAGTTTATTTATCAGTTTCAATCCCTAATAGGGTTTAAGATTAATTGGAACACAGCCCTTCCCCCTCTGCCTAGGATTGGCTTCCGTGTAGTGTTTCAATCCCTAATAGGGTTTAAGATTAATTGGAACGTTGTAAGCCGCTCTGGGACTGGATTCTGTCCGACGTTTCAATCCCTAATAGGGTTTAAGATTAATTGGAACCCGGTGGCATCTTTCAGGAAAGCGGAGGGATTGATCGACCCGTTTCAATCCCTAATAGGGTTTAAGATTAATTGGAACCTTTACCATCCTCAAACTGCCAATTAACAACGGAGTTTCAATCCCTAATAGGGTTTAAGATTAATTGGAACGATTACTAGAATCATTTTCAATCCTTACAGGACGTTTCAATCCCTAATAGGGTTTAAGATTAATTGGAACTCGATCTGCTCCTCTATCGCCTTCGATAATTGATTGGTTTCAATCCCTAATAGGGTTTAAGATTAATTGGAACTATTGTTCGCTTGCCAATCACGCTCGTTCTCATACGTTTCAATCCCTAATAGGGTTTAAGATTAATTGGAACATCGTTGCCAGCGACTCTTTAAAAGGTACTGGATGTTTCAATCCCTAATAGGGTTTAAGATTAATTGGAACACTGCTAAAATAAAAGGCAATTGAAATTGACACCATGTTTCAATCCCTAATAGGGTTTAAGATTAATTGGAACCTTTTGACCTTTTTGCATCAATAATGATGGATTTAGCAGATGAGTTTCAATCCCTAATAGGGTTTAAGATTAATTGGAACCCAGGTAAGAAGTGCTGAGTTATCAGCATTAACTTTTGTTTCAATCCCTAATAGGGTTTAAGATTAATTGGAACGCTCATATTTACGATGACTGCTGGGAAAATGTAGGTTTCAATCCCTAATAGGGTTTAAGATTAATTGGAACTTTATACAATCCTGCCTATAGTTAAAGAAATAGCAGGTTTCAATCCCTAATAGGGTTTAAGATTAATTGGAACAAGTATGAAGCTAAGCATCGTTACGATGATAATCGCCGTTTCAATCCCTAATAGGGTTTAAGATTAATTGGAACTCGCGAAACAGCATCGCTAACTTAAATGCCTAATAATTTGTTTCAATCCCTAATAGGGTTTAAGATTAATTGGAACTTGCTTCAAAATATTTTTTTGAGGATCTATCTTGTTTCAATCCCTAATAGGGTTTAAGATTAATTGGAACGGAACTCCCCTTCCCAAAGCTTCCATTGTTGCCACCACTCAGGTTTCAATCCCTAATAGGGTTTAAGATTAATTGGAACAGAGAAGGAAGGGAGCCACAAAATTAAAATACTTGTTTCAATCCCTAATAGGGTTTAAGATTAATTGGAACACCAAGCGATCGACTCCATCCGCACAGCCAACCGAGTTTCAATCCCTAATAGGGTTTAAGATTAATTGGAACAATCCACACCAGCCCAAGCAGGGGGAAACGCAGGTTTCAATCCCTAATAGGGTTTAAGATTAATTGGAACCGCCCAGTGGTAAAAGCCGTACGCTATGGGGTTTTCAAGGTTCGTATGCGCCGCACCCGCAATAAACCCATTGTACAGCAAGTGACCCAGTTCTTCAAGACCCCGCAAAACCTTACGGGATAAGGTGCGCCCCGCATTGGAAAGGAAAATCATCTCGAATCTATATTCCATAAGCTTTTCAGCCACCAGATAATAGTTAAGAATTTTTACAGCTACCCGGAAGCGCAACCGAGCTAAACAAAAAAAATCGTATTATCCCGGGGTAACTCACCACCGATACGTTCCACTTTACCCCGACAACAGGCGCAGAGAAAATAAAAGCGGATGCTATCGGTATCGGGTTTGATCAACTTACTCAAGCGCCCGCGCAGCTTAGCGTACTGGGTATCGGTTAGATCGCACTCAAAAACACTATACTGCACCCGTTGGCCGTAGGACTTTAACGTATTGTGAATTTTGGTTCGTCGCTTATCATCGGAAATATCGTAACTGACAACAAAATACATGATCGCCTCTACCTACTTTAAAATCAAAGGTGGATACTTATCCGTCTCGTCCATGAGATATTTCGCCATTAGTCGGGCCTGAATCTCGAAAGCTTCTTGATAAGTACACTGTTTACCCATTACCGGATGCTTAAACTTCGATTGTTTCTTCTGTTCGTACAAGCGCAGGAAAATCTGTAAACCTTCTCTCGTCAAGGAAACCGCACCACTTAAGGGTTCGGTGGTGAAATGTTCGGGGGTAAGATAGGGATGATTGATCCCATTGAGAACCACGGCATCAACGACGATCGCTCTAAATTCCTCCATCAGATCCAGTGCCAGCGAGGGGCGACCGTAGCGTTGATAGTGAAGATAACCGAGATAGGGGTCAAAACCGACCAAATTGATCGCACTCTGCACGTCATGGCGCAATAACGCATAACCCAGACTCAAAAGAGAATTGACCGGATCTCGCGGGGGGCGACGGTTACGCGAGGTAAAGGTAAAAGTATCGCCGAGAATTAGGGAATCAAAACAACTGAAATAGGCTGCGCTTCCCGCTCCCTCTAACCCCCGGAGAGAATCGATCGCCGAGGTTGTTTCGATCGAGCCGATCGCTGCTTCCAAACAAGCGATCGCCGTTTGTAAATCCAACTCTTTTCGATCTCGTTGACGACGGAGTAGAATGTTGCGGTAATTCTTCAGCTTGCCGCGGACGAATCCCCGCACTAATTGAATGGCTTTCGGAGAATCGCCGGCGGCCTGCCATTGCGCTCGACGAACGAAAATATTTTTGGTCATCTCCGGTTCCAATCTACCGAGATAGCGTCCGGTGGATGTGACGAAACTGAGCGGAATATGACGTTCCAACAATTCGATCACCAATGCGGGAGAAACTGAACCCCGTCCGAAAATCACCACTCCTTCCACGTTCAATAGAGGTACATCGAGTATCGTTTCCTTGGATGCTTTGACCGTTAAACGCTCGTCATTTTTGCCGAGAAATGCGTCTTCTCTTGTCACATATACCGTTCCCATATTTTTTATTCTTCCTCTCGATATCGTTGGACTTTTTCGGTTAATCGGGGCAAACAGCGATCGAACAAACTGCATCCCTTGCAGCGGGGTGAATAGACCGCCGGGGGCATTTTTCCCGTCTGGATCAGGGTTTCAACTGCTCGGATCGTAGCGATCGCCCGTTGCCGTAGAGCAAGATCGATCGCCACCGGTTGACGCTGGTGAGAACTGGCATAGTAGATATAGCCAGTATCTAGCCTTTTTCCCGTCATTTCTTCCAAACACAGAGCTTGAGCGCACACCTGCAACTCGTCGTTATCCCATTCGCCTTTACTGCCCCGTTTGTATTCCACGGGGATAAATTCACCGTCGTGGGACTCGATCAGATCGGCTTTACCGATGAGACGGTAATTGTCTGATTTAAGCCAGATCGCCCGAATTTGCCATATTTCCTCGCGGTTTGCCGCCCCGACGGTGTGAACTCGCTCGTGTAAATTTGTTCCCTCGATCGTATAGCTATTATCGAGAAATTCCCCGGCGACGAACATTCTCCAACAACGGTGGGGACAGTAGGCGTAATGGTTGAGAGCGGCGATCGGTATGTAGTCGGATTCATCCATAGCTATCTTTTCTCCTTAGCAATTCTGCGAGTCATCCCCATTCCCATGGTGGTTTTCCGTCCCACTCCCGCATAGAGGGCAAAATCCGCTAGTACATTAATCGCTTTAATCTTTGCGGGTTCCACCTCTCCCAAAAGACGATAGTGAATCTCGCCCACACAACCGATCGAATGGTTTTTATAGGCTTCGTCGGCTAATTTCGTTTGAATATCGAAGAAACTGGGAAAAATCGAGTCTAGGGCGATGGAATCGAAGGGGATAGCGCTATAGCGATTCCAACGATTGAGAAGGCTATTAAACACCAGTTCCCGCGTCGGTAAGGCACTATCGAATTTTCCCTGCCGGAAGGTGACGGGGGTAGCGAAAAGGAAATCAAATTCCCGATTCGTTTCCGAGGCGTTTTCATACAGGTATTGATAAGTACAAGAGTTCGCCCAGGGTTGAACCGATTGCGGGGTGGCGAGGACGCTAGTGATAACCAGATCGGCGGAACCGAGATGCCAGGGGTGTTTTGGATTGAGATTCAACCAGAGCGAGGTTAATTTACCGAATAATCGGTCATCGAGCAGAGAAATCCGCCACCAGCAGGGAGTTTCGGGGGCGATTGGCCGTTCGTATCGCCACTGCGGGGAATTTATCGTTTTTCCCCCGGATTGCATCTGTAGTGGCGATAAGGTAAAAGCTTTATCTGCCTCGGCTGCGTGTAGAATTTTCCCTAATTCCTGATCAACACTACTGACAAGGGTAAGGAATAGCGCGTGAAGGTGTCGTCCGGTGAGAAAATTCGGATAGATCGGCGATCGGGGTGTGAGATTGAGAACGAGACTGTAGGGCATTAACTTAATCGGGCCTTGGCAAAAATTTGTCTGGGGGTTAGGGTTAAATCGGGGAGGAGAATATCGCTCATCTCGTCATCGCCTTTTTTAATCGCCGGGGGTGCGTCGGGATAGAAAATTGTGATCTGCTTGGCCCGGGGATCGACGATCCAGACGCGACTGACTCCCGCTTTTAGGTAGTCCACGGCTTTTTCGCTCAGGCTGCTGAAGGATTGTTCAGGAGAAATAATTTCGATGACTAATTCCGGGGGAACGGGACAAGCTTCATCGGTGAGGGTAATATCTCCTAACCTTTCCGGGGAAATGTAGAGAAGATCGGGAACCGGACACCAATCTCGACCGTTTTTGCTGAGAATGATCGCCCATTCGATTCCCACTTCTCCCCGTCCTTGATTCCAGCGATCGAGTACGAGAAATAAAGCACCAGTTAAACGAGAATGAAAGAATTTCGGTGACATTTTCTGGATAGCTTCTCCATCGACTAATTCATAGGTAATATCGCCCTCGGGATCGGTTAGCGAGAGAAATTCCGGTAAAGTGAGGGGTTTAGAAGAGATAAGAGTCATAGTCAATTTTCAACCGAAGTGATAGGACAATCGAACGGGAATTTTCAGATCGGAGCGATCGCTTATTTGGTAATATTCCCCGCGCATTCGTACATTACGGATTAAACTAACGGGAGGCATATTGATCACGTCGTAGCCAATCACCGGATGGGTAAACATAACATCGAGAGGATTTAAAGGATAGGGATAGATAAATAGGGCTTGCTGAATAAATGTGAAATGTAGGCAAAGTAAGGGTTTTGGGGCTTTACGAGCGAAACAGGTGCAAGATTTTGAGAGAATCGTCGTTCAAAACCTTGCGTCTTCATCGGCCCGCGTCCTGTAGGGGCGAAGCATTCGGGCAATAACCTATCGGT
>NZ_JAPZRB010000163.1:0-10326 GCF_027531105.1 Microcystis sp. LE18-22.4A | reverse complement strand
ACTAGAGCGATTTCGTCAATTCCTAGTCTTTTTAATTTCGATAGGTCTGTCTCTGTAATTTCTTCAGCTATGTCCTCTATCATTCTTTGAATCTCTTCTTCCGTTACGTCATTTCTTCGACTAACATTTAAAATATCTCCTTCTTTTAATTGTTCGAGTATATTCTCGGCTAGTCTTTTCGTATAGGTTCGTTTCTTGGCGACAAAATCTAACTCTTCGCTAAAGGGTTTCTGACAATTATCGCACTTAAATTGACGACGATTAACTTGTAGGTATACTGGTTGACCTGAGATTGGTAAATCTTTGACTAAATGTCGATGATTTTGGTGGAGTTTATCGCTCTCTAAGCCACAATGAGGACAGGTTGCTTTTTTATTTTTCGATTCGACTGGTCAAACTATACCGATATTTTCTAGGTGTCGATAGCCTTGAATAGAGGTTCCTTCTAGGTTCAAAAATTTGTCAAGTATCATAAGTAAAATAATCTCGTTTTTGGCAATTATATCAAATTTTAACTCAATTGTCTATCTTTTGGTATTAACCTGTTTGTGCCTTAAGTCCTTCCCTGTATGGATTTCAGCTACTTTTGCGCGTAGGTACTCTCATCGAATTTTATTTTAAGTTAATTATTTGCATAACAATTCCCGAAGAGCCATAAAAATTATCATTAGAATCTAGGAATTTTTCTAAAAATCCTAACTGAGACAAAAAGATTAAAGGGTAAGAATTGAAAACAATTTTCATAGAGATTACCATTTTTTTTCTCTATCTATGTCTTCTGTAGTAAGATAAGAAAAATCGATTCTCATTAATTCTAAAATTTTCAAGAACATTTCTGTATCCATTTCCATGATTTCTGCGGCTTTATGAAGACTGATGATGCGAGAAACTAAAGCACCCACCACAAAAATAAATTGTTCTTTTTGTTCAATATTATCAAATAATTGAATTTCGGCAGCGATTTCTTGAAAAGTGGTCGAAGTATTCATTGTCTTGCTAAGTTTCATCAATTAAGACATATCTAACTTAATTTTAACGCAAAATCAACCCAACAAACTCCCCTGACCTCAATCTTTTAAATTAACGTCTTTGGATCATTTCATCAATAGACAATAAATAAAGTGCATTATACTTTGTTAATGCACCCAACAATAAAAGCGATCGCAATTGAATATTTTAATCAGTTATTTCTTGAGTTTCTTCATGCCAAAACCTAATCCTAATAAACCAAAACTTAACAAGCTTGAAGGTTCAGGAATATTTACTACAATGGGATTTTGAGTAACATTCACCGTACCACTACTGGTAAAGCTTAATCCAGTTACGAAAGCAAGAGGATTAGTAGGATCAAGCATTTCCATTGTGTCAATACCGCTAATACGGAAGCTACTAAAGCCCAGAGCATTATAGTCTAATAAGTTGAAGGTTGTTCCAGCTGTCAGAGGAAAACTACCAACACCGCCTGGTAATTCTAGGGTGAAGCTACTGTCTCCATTGGGTAAGGGAGCGGGAATTAAAACGGAAGCAAATAAGGCATCTCCTGTAACGGCATAATCATAACCTACTGCGACATCGGGATCGAAGAAGAAGATTTGACCCTGGACTATAGCAATACCGAAAAAACGAAAACCATCGGGATTAGTGGGGTCTAGAGGTAAAAAGGGACTTTCAAGAGTACCATCACCTATTGCTATATCTATTGGTACTACAGACATAGAGGCTTTGCTAGGTAATGCGGTCACTCCCAATAAGAGGGCCGATGTCATAGCGACCGATAGAGATTGTAGCAAGGGTTTAGTTGATTGATTGGGTTTAATTGCCGTTTTCATCCTAGAATAATCCTTAGTTGAACTTAAGTTACGTTTAAGGGTACTACAGGCTTTTAATCGTTGACAATCCTTTAAAATAGGATTTTATCGGGAGTTTTGTCGGGGAAATTTTCCTGAAAGTTGGTAAAAGTGGGATTTAGTTGGGCTATAATAAGCAAAAGTCTTTTGCTGTGTCGATTGTATGAATGTCACAGAAGTTTTACAACTGATTGATGAACGTCTTATTGAGCGAGATAAAAAGCCGCTAAATACTATCCAGAAGGCTATTCTTGAAGGGAGTTGGCAAGGACAGAGTTATCAAGAAATAGGTAACGAATATCACCGCAGTGAGACTCATATTAGAGAGGAAGGCGCTAAATTATGGAAGCTTTTATCAGAGGTTTTAGAAAAAGATATAAAAAAATCTACTTCCCGTTCTGTCTTAGAAAGAGTGTATATTAAATCTTCAGAAAATTCTTGTGTAATTTATAATGTCAATAGTAATTATAACCAATTTTGTCCTACAGAAAATACAAGATTGTCTAACGAAAATGACTTAAATAGTAATAATAACTCTCAATCTGAATCAATCTATCATGAGCTAACTTTTGCTGCCCAAATTATTGACTTTTATGATCGAGAAAATGAACTGGCAACAATCTCGAACTGGGTATTTAAGCAAAATACTCGCTTAATTGCCGTTTTGGGATTATGGGGAATAGGAAAAACCACCCTAGTTAAACGATTTATTGATCTCAATTTAGAACAATTTGAAGTGGTGATTTGGAAAAGTTTAAAATTTCCCAAGTCTTTAGATTTATGGCTAAATGATTTATTGAATACTTGCCAAAAAGAACCAAAAGAAAGCACCGATAACAAAATCCAGCAATTGTTAGAAGTTCTAAGCAATCATAAATGTTTAATCGTCTTAGATGATTTTCAAAATCTCTTTGCTGTTGGTCAAATGGCGGGTAATTATCAACCTGAATATAGCAGTTATCAACATTTTTTAAAACTGATTGCAGAAATCCAACACCAGAGTCATTTTATTCTCATTAGTCAAGAAAAATCGGCGGAAATGAACTATGTTAATCAAGAAAATTCTCCCATTCAATGCTTAGAATTATCAGGATTTGAAGCGATTGATTTTCTTAAAAATCAAGGTTTACAAGATGAAGAAAGATGGTTAGAATTAATTCAATTATACGAAGGTAATCCTTTTTATTTAATCGATATTGCCGTTTTGATTAAAGATGTTTTTGATGGCAAGGTTAATGATTTCTTGGCAGAAAATAGCTTAGTTATTACTAACAAAATGCAGTCTCATTTAAAACAAATTTTTGGTCGCTGTTCTCCCCTTGCCCAACAAATCGCCTTAGAATTAAGTAAAGTTGATCAACCTTTATCGAGAGAAGATTTAAAAAATAACTTAGATTTATCTGCCAGTGATTTAATCAATGGTTTACAATCCTTGCAACAACGTTATTTAATTCAAAGGGAGCAAAACCGATTTCAATTATCATCTATTTTTAAAGAGTATATCAAAAGCGATTGATTGTAATACTTCTTCAAGAAGATCGAGTCTGAAAAAGAACCCTTCCAACCTCTCAAACTGATTGGTAACGATTGGATGCAATCAGCGATATTGATAGCGACGTGTGAGATTATTCTTGAGATAATAAATGGCTGGTTATAATTAAATTAACAATGGATTTTAGGTTCGATCCCCCCTTAGTCCCCCCTTAATAAGGGGGGCATCTGATAATTTTTAACGTCTACCTAATTATAAGGCCGATGTCTGATAACTGTTAACTGAGCGCTGAATTTAACTTCTTAAAGAAACTTGGAACTGTTTAACTAAAGCTTCTCGCACTTTTGTCATTAAGGGTTCCACATCTTCATCGGTTAAAGTTCGATCGCTGGCACGATAGACTAAACTAAAGGCCAAACTACAATGATTTTCTGGTACATTCTGCCCCTGATAGCGATCGAATAATTCGACTTTTTCTAAGAGATTACCCCCAGCATTTTTGATAGTTTTTGTCAATCTATCTACGGGTATATCTGTGGAAACAAAGAAGGCGATATCTCGTGCCGCCCCCGGATAGGTAGAATAGACCTGTAAACGTGGGGTAATTTTGGCACTATCGCTAAGAGTTGCTAACAGGATCGGGAACTGGATTTCAAAGGCATAAACTGCCTCAATTAATCCCTTTTGCTGACGCAATTGCGGGTGTAGTTGACCGAATATACCTAGGCGTTGTTTGCCAATCCATAAAGATGCTGTTCGTCCGGGATGAAAACGCGCATCTTCGGCATCTTTTTCGTAGCTTACTGTCAGCGAAAGGCGATCGAATACTGCTTCTAAAATCCCTTTTGCTTCATACCAAGTCATGGCCACCTCTTTACCCGATCGCAGCCAACGTCCGGCCGGGAAGAAATCACCGCCAAAAATACCAGCAATTGCATCGTATTCGTTGATATTATCCGATTCTAAGCGGAAAACTCGCCCGATCTCGAAGCCATTTAAGGCCCCGTTACCCTGAGACTGATTATACTCAAACGCTTCGATTAAACCGTCTAGGAGATTAGTCCGCAAAGCAGAATACTCGACAAAAAGGGGATTAGCGAGGACAACTTCCGCTAATTCCGGTTTAACGAGGGAATACTGGACTAATTCCGTCAAACCGACTGCGCGAAAAGCTTCCCGCAGCCGACGCTGTATAGTTTCCTCAAAGGATAATCCTCCGGCTGCGGTTTTTGCCGGCAAAGTATCGACAAAGCGATCGTATCCGTACAGTCGCGCCACTTCTTCAATTAAGTCAATTTCTCGTTCTAAATCCCGATAACGGTAGTCTGGCACTGTCACAGTCCACAGAACAGGATTTTTCGAGGTTAACTGCAATTCACAGCCTAAATTGCCTAAAATCCGTTCCACATCTTCGGCGAGAATTTCACCGATCGCACCATTATCTAGGGTCACTTGACCCAGTAGCTGCTGCAAACGTTGTAAACGCAATTCGATCGAACCCCTGGACCGTTCGGCGCGATAATCAGCTTTAACCTGACTGCTGACAGTTCCCCCAGCTAACTCTAGAATCAAATCGATCGCCCTTTGACAAGCATATTCCAAAGCGGCGGGATTAACACCGCGTTCATAGCGTCCGGAAGATTCGCTGCGTAAACCCTGCGCTTTTGAGGAACGACGGATAGCGATCGGATCGAATAAAGCCGACTCTAGCACAAGATTAACGGTTTCCTCGTTAACTTCCGTCTCTTGACCTCCCATCACCCCCGCTAAAGCTACAGGCTTGTTATTGGCAGTAATTAACAAATTAAGCTCTTTTAAGCTTCTTTCCTGGCCATCAAGGCTAATAATTTTTTCCCCTTCCTCGGCAAAACTGACCCCAATAGTAACGGATTTACCTCCGGCAAAACTTTGTAAACGATCGCGATCGAAAGCGTGTAAGGGTTGTCCCCACTCCAAGAGGACATAATTAGTAATATCGACCACATTATTGATCGATCGCAATCCGGCAGCCTGTAAACGCTGTTGCAACCATAGCGGAGATGGGCCAATTTTTACCCCCTCGATCACCGTACCAATATAAGCAGGACAGGCTTTATTTTCTGATATTTCCAGCGTTAAATCTTTTTTAGGGGAAAATTCTCCTAATTTGACTTTTGGTAGGCTTAATTCTCCTCCTGTCAAAGCCGCCACTTCCCGCGCGACTCCGATCATACTCAAAGCATCGGCGCGGTTAGCGGTGGGAGAAATATCTAAAATCACCTCATCGAGTCCTAAAAGGGGACGAACATCTGTACCTAAAGGGAGATTTTCCTGGCTAAAAATGTGGATTCCTTCAGAATCCTTAGTTAATCCTAATTCTGCGAGGGAACAGATCATCCCTTCCGATTTTACCCCCCGCAATTTAGCTGGTTTAATCGTTAAATTGATTTTGGCTAAATAGGTTCCCAAAGTAGCCACGGGAACTAGAATATCAGCCCTAGCATTGGGCGCACCACAGACAATTGTACTAGGGTTTTCCTGACCGATATCCACCTGACAGACACTTAGTTTATCTGCATTGGGATGGGGTTGGCGATCGATAATTTTACCAATAACCACACCCTTTGCCCATTCTCGGCGATCCTCGATCTCTTCCACTTCTATTCCCGCAATTGTCAATAATTCGGCTAATTCTTGGGGAGATTGGGCTATTTTGACTAATTCTCGTAACCAGTTGATCGAAATCCGCATCGTTAATTCTTGCTTGCCGTTGGTTCTTAACTATTGTAAACCGTGGGTAGTCAATGATTTAGAAATTAGGGCCGATCGGCTGTTAAAATATTAAGGGGCAAGATGGAAGGCCTGTGTAAATAACCGCTCATTTTCCTTGGCCAGGGGTGATATTATCTTGGAACAGATTACCGATAATTTGGGGAGATAATCAGTAGTTAGCTATCTATATCAAAAAGGATTATTGATGCCACCCGATCAAATAGAAAACCTCCTCAAGGGAATTTTGAGACAATACCAAAGTTCTTTTAGTGACAAAATCTATGGAGAAGAAAATGATGATTATGATTCGCTTATGAGGGTATTTGGAATTACTCCTAGTTTAAAAAGGGAAAATCGTCAGTATTGGGGCAGGGAACTAGGAATGTGTTGGCAACGTCTGGTGACAGAAGTTTTTAAGGCTAATTGTTTAGATTATCAACCAGCTTTAAAGATTGCAGATGATCAACCTTGTGACTGCATTTTAGGTAGAGATGCCATTGATACTAAATATAGAATTGGTTCGGGAGATTCTGGCACACTTAAAAAGTTTAAACAGTATGGAAAACTATTACAGGCAAGAGGACTTAGACCTATTTTACTGATTGTGCGAGAGGATAACTTACCAGCAGCGATTAAAGCTTGTCATCTGGGGGGCTGGACTGTTTTGCAGGGCCAACAAAGTTTTGATTATATACTTGATCGCAGTGGGTTCGATTTGCTGAAAGCTTTTGATAAATTTTCTGAAACACAGGAGTTTTATATTGCCCGATGAATATCTCAAAAAGATGGCAACTTCTGCACGGTGATTGTAGAGAACTTCTCACTTTACTAGAAGAATCTAGTATATCTTGTGTGATCACAGATCCACCCTATAATTATGAGTTCATTGGCAGAAATTGGGATCATGATGAAATCCAAAGACGCAGAGAACGCATTCAAAACAGTTCCACACTGGTAAAAAATATTCCCTATGGAAGTGGGTTAGCTGGTGGGGTTCGCAATGAGCGTTGGTATCAACGCAATCGCGAAAATGTGGTCAATTATATTGAATGGGCAACAGATTGGTCAAAGGAACTAATGCGTGTTTGTAAAAGGGGGGCTGTTGTCGCTGTTTTTAGTAGCACAAGAACACTAGCTCATATTCAGATTGCTCTTGAAAATGCCGGTTTTTATGCTAGAGATGTGCTGGTTTATAGACGACATTCAGGCATTCCCAAAGGATTAAATATTGAGAAAAAACTTGACAAAATTGGTGATACTAATGCTCAACAATGGCAAGGTTGGCATACTTGCCTGAGAAATGAATGGGAAGCTATAGTTATTGTGCAGAAGCCTCTAAAAAACAATTATATTGAAACTATACAAATGACTGGATTAGGTCCCTTCAAAGCTATACTAAGTGACGGCTCTTTTCAATCCAATATTTTAGAGGGCTTTTCTAAAGGACGGGATGAAAATTTTGATGAGCATTGTACGATTAAACCTTTATCATTGATTAGAAAACTGCTCGAGTTATTTCTACCACAGGATAACAGTCATATAGTTCTCGATCCTTTTGCCGGAACGGGTACAACTTTAATTGCCGCTCTAGAATTAGGTTATCAGACTATTGGTATTGAAATTGAAGATCAGTATATTGATATCATTCAACAACGTTTGGGGGAATATTTTGGCAAGATCGGACAAGAATTTGAGGTATTTGATTAGTCAATCAAAAAGTTAACAATAATAACCGCTACGGTAGAAAATCGGCTCGACAATAAATCCCTCGGAGAATTAAGTAGCCACGGGAACTAGAATATCAGCCCTAGCATTGGGCGCGCCACAGACAATTGTACTAGGGTTTTCCTGACCGATATCCACCTGACAGACACTTAGTTTATCTGCATTGGGATGGGGTTGGCGATCAATAATTTTACCAATAACCACACCCTTTGCCCATTCTCGGCGATCCTCGATCTCTTCCACTTCTATTCCCGCAATTGTCAATAATTCGGCTAATTCTTGGGGAGATTGGGCAATTTTGACTAATTCTCGCAACCAGTTGCTCGAAATCCGCATCGTTAATTCTTGCTTGCCGTTGGTTCTTAACTATTGTAAACGGTGGGTAGTCACCGCGACCGGGTTGACAGGAAAGATCGCTTTCAGGTTTGCTGGGGATACTCATTTTTAAAAGTTGCCTTCAGCCAATTATTATTATAGACTATAAGTTACATGGAGTAAGAAAATCGATGAGGAAAGCAATCAGTCTATTTGCCTGTGGTGGAATTGGAGATATGGCTCTTCGCTCTGGGGGATTTGAAGTTGTAGTGGCGAATGAATTATTGAAAGATCGTGCAGAAGTATTTAAATTTAACCACCCAGAATCATTAATGATTATTGGGGATATATGGGATAAAAAAAATGAGATAGTTGCAGAAACAAAGCAGCGACTCTCTGGACAAAATTTAGACATTGTTTTTGCGACTCCTCCCTGCCAAGGTATGTCTAGAAATGGCAGAGGTAAGCTGCTTAATTCTATTCGTAAAGGCTCAAAAAATGAAATCGACCAGAGAAATTTATTAATCATTCCCACCCTAGAAGTTTTTCTGGCTAGTGGAGCAGAAACACTGGTCATGGAAAATGTGCCAGAAATGCAAAATACTTATATACCCTTGACCGAGAAAGACGATTACTTAGTAAATATTTTATGTTATATAAAACAGCGTATTGGTGATAAATTTTTGAGTTCGATTAGCATTATAGATTTTGCTGATTATGGAGTCCCGCAGAATCGTCAACGACTTATTTCAATATTTACTAAAAATGAGAAACTGAAGAATTATTTAAAAAAGAACAATTCTCTTTTTCCTAAACCAACTCATAGTAAAGAAGGATTAGAACTTCCTAGATGGAAAACTGTTCGAGACGCAATAGATCATTTACCACCACTTGACTCTCAACGAACAGAAACTGCTAAATCAGATGATATACCATATCACTATGTACCCCTATTAGATGAAGAAAAATATTTTTGGATCAGTAATACACCAGAAGAAAAAAGTTCATTTGATAATCAATGTATTAACCCTGTTTGTAGATATAATGGTAATCCAACACACAGCGCACGCAAAAATAATGAAGGAATTAATAGAGCTAGTACAGAAACCCCCCTTTACTGCCTTAAATGTGGACACATTCTTCCTCGTCCATGGGTTAAAGAAGATGGAAAATACAGGTTGATGAAAGGTTATACCAGTGCCTATAAAAGAATGAGTTGGGACGCACCAGCCAGTACAATTACACGAAATCTCTCCTATGCTTGTAGTGACAATAAACTACATCCTATTCAAAATAGAGTATTATCTCTGTATGAAGCAATGATTCTTCATACAATTACCGAATACCCATTTTCATGGAAACGGGCAGATGGCAAAAGAGTTAGTGATAAACTAATTAGAGAGTTAATTGGCGAAAGTATCCCACCTGCTGGATTACAAAAAATATTTGATCATTTAGTATCCATCCTCAATGATGATTGTTCTCTTGAGGAGCAAATCAAGGAAAAATATGAGCAGCTCTGTCTATTTTGAAATTAAATTGTCTTTGTTATATTTGTTGACAAAATTAATATATCTATTGTCATTCTTGATCATAATCCAGTTTTTATACATTTTCTTAACGCCTTGTCGTGACATAATTGAGACGCTAGTTGTTCTTCCACCGCCTTCTTTTGGCTGAACAATTTTCCCCCAATCATTGTCAGTTAAGTTGTTGCCAAAAAATACAGCAACTATCTGAGGTATAGTATTCTCAAAATCCCAGAGAATGCCAATAAGATTGTTAGTTTCTCTATGGTGAGCCTTCCAATCATAGCTTTTCATTACCTCGATTCTTGTGTCTCCCATATCGGGTTTTTCTTTTCCAGTCTTCTTTAATTCCCTTGGTGTAGGAACACTGCCACAAGTGGCTTTAACCTCTACTCCCCCATTAGCAAATGGACTAAATGGAGACTTATCTCGCATTCGTCTTTCTTGGGAAAGTTGTTCAAAAAAAACTTTGCCATTTTTATCCATTAACAGCAAATCTGGATAGCCGTCTTGATGCGGATTGTTGATAAATAGGGCTTGCTGAATAAATCTAAAAACCTTGTTGGATAAGACTTTTGGACTTTTTTCCCCTCAAAAAGTACCAGATATGGGAGTGATCAGGGGTAAATTCAGGGACTTTTTCCCTGAAAATTAGGTAATTGACCCC
>NZ_JAPZRB010000395.1:0-17234 GCF_027531105.1 Microcystis sp. LE18-22.4A | reverse complement strand
TATTCAGGAATGATAGTTATGGCAATCAGAATCAAACTTTGGGCAGATTATGGAAGTTACCCACTTTGGGGAGTAGATGAAATTGATAACATTGCTCCTGAAGAATTACCATTAAGTCAAGCAACCATTCAACGTTTAAACGCATGGCAGGATACTTACGATAAGACTTTAAATCAAGACTATCCACCTTTATCAGATTTTCCTAATCAGCAAGCTGAAATGGATTTTAAACAAGAAGGAATTAGTTTATGGAAACAGTTATGTCTTGAACTGGCCCCAGATTATGAAGTTTTCTACCAAAATGAAGGTCAATTGTTCAGACATCCTAAGGAAATAACCAAAAAATCTACAGTACAAAAAATAACAGTTTGAGTATCATCACCTTCGGCTCTAGCGCAGCTTCAACCCTTAAGCGCAAACTAAAACCCTCTAAATCCACCAAAAAAGAAACCACAAAAGTAGGCTAAATTGCTTCTAAAAATACTATAAATGCCCCCTTAATCAGAGTTGAAGGGGTTTATTTTTTGCTTTCGCTTATCAAACAACTATTCAGCCTCTGTTTCGCTTTCTCACACTTCTTGTAGTTGTGGCACTAAAGTCAGTAAATCTTCTTGAATTGTTGCCCAAACCCTACTTAAATTAACTGGAAAATATTCGTGAGTTGCAACATTTCTCATTCCTCCCATCAAACGCCAAGGAATAAGAGGATAGCGAGACTGAATTTCCTTTGGTATATTTCTAGTTGCTTCTCCAATAATGATAAAATCCTAGAGAACCGCTTTGACAGTTGTTTGATTTTTAGCAAATTCCTCAAACGTCATTCCCTTTGTCCGTTGTTCAATTTCAGTGATAGATTCTAAAATGTCTTGAAGGAGAATTCGCCAATCTCTAGAAGGCATTGATAACATCCTCCAACACAGGTTCTCGTAAATGTTCCCTTAAGCTATCCTGAGTTCCTAAATCCACAGAACATACCAAAATATCTTCTAAATAATACTGTACTTGCAGAAGTTGAAAAAAACCACGTCTTTTTAATTTAGATAGGTCTTGATATGTAATTTTTTCGGTCATGTCCTCTAGCATTCTTTGAATCTCTTCTTCCGTTACGTCATTTCTTCGGCTAACATTTAAAATATCTCCTGCTTTTAATTGTTCGAGTATATTCTCGGCTAGTCTTTTCGTATAGGTTCATTTACTGGCAACAAAATCTAACTCCTCACTAAAGGGTTTCTGACAATTATCGCACTTAAATTGACGACGATTAACTTGTAGGTACACTGGTTGTCTTGAGAGCGGTAAATCTTTGACTAGATGTCGATGATTTTGGTGTAGTTTATCGCTCTCTAACCCACAACGAGGACAGATTACTTTTTTATTTTTCGATTCGATCGGTCAGACTATCCCGATATTTTCTAGGTGTCGATAACCTTGAATAGAGGTTACTTCTAGGTTCAAAAATTTGTCAAGTATCATAAGTAAAATACTCTCGTTTTTGGGTACTCTATCAAATCTTAACTCTATTGTCTATCTTTTGGTATTAACCCGTTTGTGCCTTAAGTCCTTTCCCGTATGAATTTCAGCTACTTTTATTCCTAGTCACTTTCAGCGAATTTGATTTTTAGTTAATTATTTGCATAACAAGTCCCGAAGAACCACTTTGGTCTCCCGAAGTACCGATCGATAGGATAATTGATCATCGGAACATCTGCTCTGAGAATATGTAGCTAATATCTAACTACCTCTTGCCTTTCCCTCTTCCATGAGTGCCTATCCTAACCAAGAAGTTAATTTTGTTTTATTACTTATGTCTCTCAATCGCCGTCAATTTATTGATCTTTTAGGTGCTACCCTTGGCACAGCCACTCTTGCCGGTTTTAACCCTGCCGCTTTTGCCGCTACCGGTCCCTATAGTCTCATTGCCCTACCCTATAGCTATGATGCCCTAGAACCTTATATTGATAAGGAAACGATGCAATTTCATCACGATAAACACCATGCAGCCTACGTTAATAATCTCAACCTGGCAGTGGCAAAATATCCAGAATTGCAGAAAAAAACAGTAGTAGAATTAATTAAAAATCTTGACTCTTTGCCCGCCGATATTCGCACCACTATCCGCAATAATGGCGGCGGTGATCTTAATCATACGATGTTTTGGCAGATTATGTCCCCCGATGGCGGTGGTGAAGCAAAAGGAGAAATAGGGGCGGCAATAATCGCTAAATTTGGCAGTTTCGAGGAATTTAAAAACGCTTTCAACCAAGCAGGTACTAAACTTTTTGGTAGTGGTTGGACATGGTTGGTTTTAAATAAGTCAGGACAACTGGAAATTACCAGCACTGCTAACCAAGATAGCCCCCTAATGAAGGGATTACAGCCAATTATGGGCAATGATGTCTGGGAACACGCCTATTACTTAAAATATCGTAATCAACGGGCTGAGTATTTAAAACAGTGGTGGAATGTGGTTAACTGGGAGGAGGTAAATCGCCGCTATGTTCAGGCAAAAGCTTAACGATGACAACTTTTACGGTTACAGTTCCCGCTACCACTGCTAATATTGGGCCCGGCTTCGATTGTCTCGGAGCGGCCTTAACCTTATATAATCAGTTTACTTTTACCCTGCTGCCAGCAACAACAGCTAACCCTGTCAGAATTAGTGTCAAGGGAACTGAATCAGCTAAAGTTAGCCAAGGTGCTGATAATTTAATCTACACTTCTTTTTTGCAAGTTTATCAAAAAATAGGACAGAATCCGCCCCCTATCGCCATCGAGATCGGTTTAGGGGTTCCTCTAGCTAGAGGTTTAGGTAGTTCTGCCACTGCTATTATCGGTGGGTTAGTGGCTGCTAATCAATGCGCGGGGAATCCTTTATCTATGGGAGAAATCGAAGCATTAGCGATCGCATTGGAGGGACATCCAGATAATGTGGTGCCGGCTTTGCGGGGCAACTGTCAGCTATCGGCAGGATATAGCACAGATTGGGCTATTTGTCAAGTATTTTGGCAAAAAAATCTCATTCCCGTCCTAGCGATTCCCGATTTTGAACTGGCTACGGAAAAAGCTAGGGCGGTTTTACCGGAAAAAATTAGCCGTCAGGAGGCAATTTTCAATATTTCCCGCTTGGGTTTATTATTGCGGGGATTGGAGACGGGTAACGGCGATTGGCTGAGAATTGCCCTAGAGGATAAACTGCATCAACCCTATCGCCAATCTTTGATCCCGGGTTACGAAAAGGTGAAAAAAGCCGCCATTAACGCGGGTGCTTACGGGATGGTAATTAGTGGCGCAGGTCCGAGCCTATTGGCTTTAACTAACCCCGACAATGCCCAAAAAACAGCCACAGAGATGACGAATGCTTGGGAGGAAGTGGGGATTAACTCTAGTGCCAAAATTTTGGCTTTAGATACCCTAGGGGCGCAAGTAAACTGTTAAGCCTCCAATTTACCGGTTATACAGATTTCAAAAAAACAGGATTTAACTCTCAATATGTTGACTATATAGACCACGGGATGTACACTATGAGTAACATCAGTTGGCAATTGAAGTAATGGATTTTCTTGAAATCAATACTATTCATCACGGACGAGCAGAAATATTGATGAAGCAGATTGCGCCTGAGTCAATAGATCTGAGCTTCTGGTCACCACCATATTTTGTAGGAAAAGAATACGAGAAAGAAGAAACATATCAATCTTGGCAGGCAATGCTTCGCCAAGTAATCAACCATCACTTTACCGTTTTGAAGCCCGGTGGATTTCTCGTAATCAATGCTGGAGATATTCGTTGTTTTAAAGATGAAAAAATTCCTAAATTTCAAGCGATGAACCTTTGCATGCAGAAATCAAAAGTTACCAAAGAAATGGTACTGGAAGCAAAAGAAAAATTTCCCGAATTTAATCGTTATCAATTGGCTGATTACTTGGGTTGTAGTGAGCAAACAATTGATAGGAGACTTAACGGCAATAACATTAGAGGTGGAAAATACGAGTCTCAAACAAGAATGCATCTTATTGGCGGATTTCTTCAAAGCTATGGACAAGAATGTGGCCTTTACTTATATGATCGAAGAATTTGGGTAAAAGATCCAGCATGGGCAAATTGCAAATGGACTTCTAACTCGCTTAAGTCCGTTGATGAGTATGAAGATCTTTATATTTTTTGGAAACCTGGTCAGCAAATTATAGACAGAAAAAAGATCAATCCAGATGAGTGGAAAGCTTGGGGATCTAGAGCGGTATGGTTTATTAGAAGTGTAAGATCAAACGATGACCACGAAGCAAAATTTCCTTTAGAACTTGCCTCAAGGGTTGTGCGGTTATATAGCGCTCAAGGAAATACTGTATTAGATCCATTTATGGGATCTGGCACGACTGCAATAGCTTGTATTCAGAATAAAAGAAGCTTTATAGGCATAGAAAAAGAAGCCAAATATGTAAGCCTAGCCAGAGAAAATATTAATAAAGAAGAGAGCCAACTTAGACTAAATTTTTAAGGGTAGGGAACTAGAATAGATTCTACTCTCCACGGGTGAATTTTCTTTAATAGTGAGAAACTAACTCGCACTCGTAATTTCCTCGGGTCTTTTGATTTATCATCTTTCCCTGGAAATAAAATCCCTCTATAAGTGTTAAGGTAATTTGGATTTTGGGTTAGTAAGAGTCCGTTAGGGATACAGGCAACATCAATTCTTTCCAAAGGTTGTCCATTATTTCTGATGTTACTATGGTTGGCCTGTAACATTTGATATACAGGCTTTAGAGCAATAATCACAACTGGTGCAATAGTTCCATCAGACAGAACATAAATAGGTGGAATACTTGCATGAAAATCATGTGATGCTCTCGCCCCAATTGCTTGTAGTATCGAGTTTCTAACTCCTGCTTGAGAATTTTCCCAAGTTCCATCACCCGAGACTTGATTATGGCTCATTACAGTATGATCTTGATCATCTCTTGGTCCCACACTTTTAATATCTATAAACAGCCATGCTGAATTAGTAAATCCTTGGGTAGCTTCCAGTATATTTTTGCTACTTATAACAAATCTTTGATCGGCCCCTGTCGGAATTCCAGTATCCCTAACATCAAAGCTATTGACTAATAACCTTGGTAGTTTAGCTCCTATTGTATGTTCACCAACTTCGAGCCAAGGGTACTGATCCATTATGGGCTGACGACCTCTATCTCCAGGTGGATAGTTTTCCCAGAAAGGATAAAGATAGGATGCTTCATTGTAGTCATTTTTAATTTCAGCAAGGTTTGATTTAACTAATGACACAATATGATTAGTCAAAAAACTTTCTAGCTCAATCAAGGTATTTGGGCTTGCTATGAAATAGTTTCTTGCTGAATTGTAAAGTTGGAATTGTTGCTGCCTGTAAAGATTAATCACTTACTATACCAATTATTTATTAGAATCGATAAACAAATCTTGAATCTCAACACCTAATGCAGTAGCAAGTTGTTGAACAATTTCAATTGTTGGATTTCTAACGCCTCGTTCAATACCACTGATATAAGTTCGGTGTAATCCTGTCTCTTCAGACAGGCGATCTTGCGACCAGCCTTTCTGCTCACGAACTTTTTTGACATTTTGACCAAAAAGTAATCTAACACTCATGCTTTGGATAATAAAAGTATGTTACTTTTTAGTCTATAGACAATAAGTCACAACAGGGATTCCTAAGGGAACACATAACAATTCACTGCACCCGAGCGTAGGCCAAACTTTGCACGATTATCCCAAGTTACTGACGGCGGGTGAGTTTAACCGTTAAGACCGCATGGGAGATGGGAAATTTTATCAGTTATCAGTGAACAGTAATCAGTAATCAGTGAAAAGACAGCAGTGTTAGGATAAAAATAAATATAAATAATTATTAAGAAAATGACGCAAATTACCGTTATTGGTGCAGGGATTGGCGGACTAACGGCGGCGGCATTATTGGCGCGTCGAGGTTATCAAGTCACAGTATATGATCAGGCGCTTGTCCCCGGAGGTTGTGCCTCGACTTTTTCCCGTCGGGGTTTTACTTTTGATGTGGGGGCAACTCAAGTGGCAGGATTAGAAGTAGGGGGCATTCATCAGCGCATTTTTGCCGAATTAGGGATAGATTTACCCGATTCTGTCCCCTGCGATCCCGCTTGTGCCGTTTTTCTGCCGGGGGAAACCACTGCGATTAACGTCTGGCGCGATCGGCAAAAGTGGCAAGAGGAAAGACAAAAACAATTTCCGGGCAGCGAACCTTTTTGGCAATTATTACAAAAACTTTTTCAAGCAAGTTGGCGTTTTCAAAGTCGCGATCCAGTTTTACCCCCACGCAACTGGTGGGATTTAGGGCAATTAATCGGCGCTTTGCGTTTAGATACTGCCATTACCTTTCCCTTTACTTTGATGACTGTGGGCGATGCTCTGCGATTATACGGCTTAGAGAGGGATAAACGCCTAAAAACCTTCCTTGATCTCCAGTTAAAGCTTTATTCCCAAGTTACTGCCGATGAAACCGCTTTACTTTATGCCGCCACCGCTTTAGCAGTTTCTCAGTCTCCCCAAGGTTTATCCCACCTTCAGGGTAGTATGCAGGTATTAAGCGATCGCCTAGTAGCAGCTTTGGAAAAATACGGCGGTAAATTGCAAATGCGCCACACAGTGGAAAAAATACTGACAGAAAAGGGAAAAGCCACGGGAATTATCGTCAGAAATCAAAAAAATGGCCAAATACATCCAGAAATGGCCGATGAGATTGTCGCTAATATCCCGATCCAAAATTTACCACAATTAATCGATCGCGAAGCCATTCCCAGTCTTTATCACCAGAGAATCGAAAAACTTCCCCCCGCATCCGGTGCTTTTGTGGTTTACTTAGGAGTCGATCGCGCTGCTATTCCCCCCGATTGTCCCCCCCATTTGCAATTCCTCTACGATTACCATGGCATAATCGGCGAAAATAACTCTTTGTTTGTTTCCGTGAGTAAAGAAGGGGATGGCCGCGCTCCAGTGGGAAAAGCGACGATTATTGCTTCTTCCTTCACCGATACCAGTCTTTGGTGGCAAAAAGGAGCAGATAATTATCAGCAATTAAAAGCAGCATACACCCAAGAGGCGATCAATCGTCTCGGTAATTATTTCCATCTTAGTCCTGATCAGATCGTTCACATCGAATCAGCTACTCCTCGCACTTTTGAACGGTTTACGGGGCGAAATCAGGGCATTGTCGGCGGTATTGGTCAAAGACTGTCCACTTTTGGCCCTTTTGGAGTAGCGACGCGCACTCCGATCCCCCATCTTTGGTTAGTGGGAGATTCCACCCATCCGGGAGAAGGCACTGCCGGAGTCAGCTATTCGGCGCTAACGGTAGTTAGACAGATTGAAAATAAATTATTAGCTTCTAGTTAGCGGGAAGCTTTTTTCAGTGATCAGTTATCAGTTATCAGTTATCGGTAATCACTGATCAGTAATCAGTGAAAAGACAGCAGAAAACTTGCTATTTGATACTGCTCACTTAACACATACTGTGGGTGCATCTGACATTAGCAGAAATACCGACAATCAGCAATTATTAGTGACTCTTAAATGATGACAAATGTATCAGCAGCTGTCTGTAAGCATCCCACCGAAAAGCTAATGCGCGGGGGGTTTGGGGGGTAGAACCCCCAAAGGCTTGGATTGAGTGATAAAATCAGAAGTAATGTCCGATTTTAAAAGAGAGTTTCCCCGTAAAAATCCCAACTTGGTAGATTTACAAAAATGAGATGCACCCCATACTGCTCACTTAAAACTCAAATCTGATAACTGTTAACTTACCCACTGATAACTGATAACTGATAACTGATAACTGTTATAAAGCGCCGGCTGCCGTGCGATCGAGTATTCCCGATCCTAGATGAGAGGTAATATTAATTGCTTGCAGGACCGGTTGAGAGTCAACTCCTTTGGCATAATCGATAACGCTAACCGCGCCATTTCCCTGTTTAATATTCCAGAAATTGGCGGGTTTTAAACCCAATAAATAACAAAGAATCACCTTATTAATGGCATCGTGAGCTACTACCATAATTGTCTTAGGACTATCACTATTACTATAGGTTTTAACGATTTGCTGCCAACAAGCGATCGCTCGATCCCAAACTTCCTGTAAATTCTCCCCTTCCGGCATTTGCACGGTTTCTGGGGCATTTTTCCAGTCTTCTAACATCCCGGGGAAACTCGCTTCAATTTCCTCCTCTAATTTACCTTCCCAAAGTCCGTGACAGATTTCTGTCAGATCTACTTGGGTATCTAAGGTGACATCGGGGTGATATTGCAGGATAATTTGGGCAGTTTCCTTGGGACGGGATAAAGGACTGGTGACAGCGTGATCGATCGCCGTTTCTCGCAGAAATTCGGCGGCTTTCTCAGCTTGAGCTTTGCCATTATCATTGAGGGGAATATCGCGCACCCCTTGAAAACGTTTATCCCGATTCCATTGGGTTTCTCCGTGACGCACCAGCAGCAGCCTAGAACCTTGGAAAGGAGGACGTGGTGGGGGTAAAGCTATCCCTAAGTGTGCCGTTTGATTGAGGGATTCCACCTGCACAGGATCACCAAAATCACCCGTAAAATTGAGAACATTAACGCAACAGTTAGATTGTTGCAGGGAATGGTATAAGGAAACCGGAATACCAATGGCACTGAGGATTAAACAGCGATTAATGCCGTTATGGGCAACAATGAGGATAGTTTGACCCTGGTGTTGGGGAATAATTTCCCGCCAAAAATCCTGCGCTTGTTGATAGAGGGAGAGAACGGGATAATGTTCTTGACCATCGGGCAGTATCATCTTAAATTCATGAGGTTTTTGGTGCCAATCTCGATATTCTTGGGGGTATTGAGCTTTTACCTCCTCTTTGACCATATTTTCCCAGATAGGCAGATCGATTTCCAGTAACTGCGAAGTGGGTTGAATGACGGGAGAGTTATTTAAACGAGACTGAATCACCTCAGCAGTAGATTTGGCTCTTTGGAGAGGACTACAGTAAAAAGCGGCGATATCGATTTGACTGAGGGCATTTCCTACTTTTTCCGCGTCCAGATGGCCTTTTTCCGTCAAAACCGAGCCATCACTGCGACCTTGTATTTTCTGCTCTGCGTTATAACTGCTTTGTCCATGACGAACAATAATCACACGGGTAGCCAAGCGGTTCAGTCTCCTTAACTAAAAGTCTCAATATCAGATTACAGGCGATCGGGATCGGAGTACAAATCAGTGATCAGTAATCAGTAATCAGTAATCAGTGGGGAGCAGGGAGAGGAAGTCCGAGCATTTGTACTAAAATTTCTCAAATACAGTTTCAATGCAGGACAGAATATCAAAACTTCCTGACATGAAAATCTCTTGGGGATCAAGGGGTTGGCGATTTTGTCAAGAAATCATGACAAGGTACTTGTTCAAAATCGGAATCTTACTGTTTAATAGGTATTTATAACAAGCGATTCCCTTGATCCCCATCGAGTGGATCTCTCGTTCACAAAGCAATCGATGAGTAGTTAGAAGGATTACCCAGATAACTGCTTTTGCAAATGCCCAAAAACATTTGCCGTCGTAACTAATCGGAGAGTGTCAACTCATGGTCCCAGAATACCCCCCCTTAGATGAGATGACCTTGCGGCAACTGCGACGAGTTGCCAGTCAATACAGCATCTCTCGTTACAGTCGGATGCGGAAAACGCAATTAATCGAGTCAATTACCCAAGCTATGGGAGTAAGCGGCAATTTTAAATCTATTATTAAAGAGGAAAAACCAGTGGAAGCAGCAAAATTTGAATTAGGTCAAGCTAACCCGATCGAAGATATCCTAGGTTCGGTGGATGATGGTTTAGGAGATCTGCCCGGTGGCTACGGTGAAAATCGCATCACCCTCCTACCTCGCGATCCTCAGTGGGCCTATGCTTACTGGGATATCCCCAACGAATCAAAAGAAGATCTCCGTCGTCAAGGGGGACAACAGTTAGCCCTGCGTCTTTATGATGTCACCGATATCGATCTCAATAGCCAAGGCGCCCACAGTGTCCAAGAATATCTCTGTGATGAATTAGCCCGGGAATGGTATTTACCGATTCCGGTCAGCGATCGAGATTATGTTATCGATATCGGTTATCGTTGTGCCGATGGTCGTTGGTTAGTTTTGGCCCGTTCTCCTTTAGTGCGGATTCCTCCCGTCTATCCTTCCGACTGGATTGAAGATATTTTTGTCACCGTTAACTGGGAAGAAGAACTGGTGGGTAAAACTGTTTACGAACTCGTTCCCCCCAGCAAACGCTACGGCAGCAGCGCCGGAACCACGGGAACTAGCCCCATCTACGACCAAATTTTCGAGAGTGTCGGCGACATCGAGGCCCTACGGGTGGCCGGTTCCTTGTTTGGTTCCATGCAGCACGTCGCCGGTTCCGTACCGATGTCGGAAGTGATCAGTTCTTATGTATTCCCCTCTGGGGTTGGTATGTGGGCAGTTCCCACGGTATCGGGACTAACCGCTTCCGGTATCGGGATGACTGCTTCTGGTATCGGTATGGGTGCTTCGGAAACCCTACAACGTCCGCGCAAATTCTGGTTAGTTGCCGATGCAGAATTAATCGTCTATGGTGCCACCGAACCGGATGCCACCGTAACTATCGGTGGTCGTCCGATTAAACTCAATCCCGATGGCACTTTCCGCTATCAGATGTCCTTCCAAGATGGTTTAATCGATTATCCGATTATGGCCGTGGCCGCCGATGGTGAACAAAATCGTTCTATCCACATGAAATTTACCCGGGAAACCCCCTCTCGCAATACCAACACTAAAGACGAGGCGGTTCTAGAATGGTTGTTCTAGATTGGGTTTTCTAACGTTACCAAAGCCAACCTAATTACTTCCCCCTAACTGAGATTTAGTTAGGGGATTTTTTTCGAGAAGTTAACGGCAAGCTACCGAGGGGGTTGCTTGCCGCTATCAACTTCTATTCCCAAATCTGACAGCTTAGATCGCCCGATTTTTGGGAAAGACGCAGATTTTCACCGTAATCGACGGGAACATCGATCACCGTAGGCACCTCTTGCCGGAAAGCCTCCTCTAGTGTCGGGATCAAATCCTGAGTAGATTCCACCCGATAGCCTTTTAATCCCATACTTTCGGCAAATTTAACAAAATCGGGATTACCAAACTTAATAAAAGAAGATGTCCCAAAATAGTTTAACTGCTTCCATTCGATTAAACCGTAACCGCCATCATTAAAGATGAGAGTGACGAAGGGAGTTCCCACCCGCAAAGCTGTCTCCAATTCCTGACAATTCATCATAAAACCGCCGTCCCCCGTCACCGCCACAATGCGCTTATTGGGATAAACTAACTTAGCGGCGATCGCACCAGGGATAGCAATACCCATAGCGGCGAAACCGTTAGAAATAATGCAAGTATTGGGACAATCGGAGTGATACTGGCGCGCCATCCACATTTTATGAGCGCCCACGTCACAAATAGCGATATCTTCCGGTCCCATCACCTGACGCAGATCGTAGATCAATTTTTGTGGCTTGATCGGAAAACCCGTATCATTGGCATAGGTTTCGTAATCGGCCCGAATTTCCGTCTTTAATCCCGCGGTGACAGGAGTTGGTTTATTCTGGCGATCGGCCCGTTTGAGGATATCGATGAGAGAATCGGTGATATCACCCACCACTTCCACCACCGGGGCATAACTGCTGTCAATTTCCGCCGGAGTCATGCCGATGTGAATAATCGGTAATTTACCGTCTGGATTCCATTTTTTCGGGGAATACTCGATTAAATCGTAACCAACAGCGATAATTAAATCACTGCGCTCGAAGGCACAACTAATCAAATCCCGTTGCTGTAATCCTACCGCCCAAAGAGCCAGAGGATGGGTATAGGGAATCACCCCCTTACCCATAAAAGTGTTAGCCACAGGGATATTCAAGGCCGTGGCGAATTCCGTTAAAGCCTCACTAGCATTAGCGCGAATTGCCCCATTTCCCGCCAAAATCAAGGGATTTTTCGCTTTAGAAATCACTGCGGCCGCCATGTTCAAAGTCCGGTAGGAAGCGTAAACTTTTTCCTGACTATCGAGGGGCAAGGGATGACCATCGGCAGCCATAGCGGCGATATTTTCAGGAAGATCGATATGAACTGCCCCCGGTTTCTCACTTTGGGCGGTTTTAAAGGCTCTCCGTACCACTTCTGGGGTGATACCCGGCCGCACGATTTGTTTATTCCATTTCGTCACCGGGGCGAACATGGCCACCAGATCCAGGTATTGATGGGATTCAATGTGCATCCGATCGGTTCCCACCTGGCCGGTGATGGCCACTAAGGGCGCCCCATCGAGGTTAGCATCGGCTACCCCTGTCATCAGGTTAGTCGCCCCCGGTCCTAAAGTGGAGAGACAAACCCCCGCTTTTCCCGTCAAGCGTCCATAGACATCGGCCATAAAAGCCGCGCCCTGTTCGTGACGGGTGGTGATAAATTTGATCGAGGAGTTTTTCAGGGCTTCCAAAACATCGAGGTTTTCTTCCCCGGGTAGCCCAAAAATATACTCGACCCCTTCATTCTCTAGACATTTAACTAGAAGTTCGGCTGTGTTTAATTCCCCCATAATTCCCTCCTGTAGAGCTTACTTCATCAGTAAAGTCTCTAGAGATAGTTCATCCCGGCGGATTGAGGTTGTTGCGCTCAACTCGTCGGGATGATATCAGTAGACTATATGTACCAATGTAGCTGACTAAAATTTTGTTTAAGTCTATCCATATACCATTGTGACTTAGATCTTGACCCTTGGCAGATTATTTATTAGCACAATTGGGGAGAATTTTTTTTAGACCGTTAATTCTTCGGCGGCGTGGGCTAGTTGGGCGGCGACTTTGGCTAGATAGGGACGACTTAACCACCAGATAAAGGGGGACAGCCAACCCCGCAGAGTGACAGAATAGGAAATATAACTACCACAGAGGGTTGATTCCACTTGGTAGGTCATTTTCTGTTCCATGCCGGGGATAGCGAGAACTCTGAGGCTGAGGAGTTCCCCGGGGCGAACATTTTCCACGAAAACCCGGACAGGAATGGGAGTCAGACGGGTGACAGCTTGATAGATTAACCCCGGTTTAGCGATTAAACCCAAGGGAACATCAGCCTTGGCGATCAAAGGATGCCAAGAGACATCGGCCACATTGATTAATTTTTGCCAGAGGACATCGACGGGGGCGGTACTGACCACCCGATAGGTTTTGTAGAGTGAAAACTTACAGAATAGTCTGCCTTTGGCCGCTACAATCCTTAAGGAAAAATTGAGAATCACCGATTGCCTCCCGCAAAAATAATCTAGGGAATCTTCTATTTTGACATACCCCACGTCCGTTTACGGACGTGGATTCTTCTCGCATCACTGCTGTGAATTTATGGCTCAACGAGTCCACTTGAATTAGATTCCTGGCGAAATCCCACCCAGAGGTGGTTCTCTCCTCAGACTTTCGCGACCTTACAGAAGCCTGTTTTCGGGGTCCCCTACGATACAGTTCCAAACCTCTAAAATACTTGGTTTCTCTGGTACTTGGTGCTGAGAATTTTACCTATAGGAGCATTCCCCTAGAGAACCCCATAACTCTAGTTTTCAAGGTGCGTTCATCGGTTGATGACTGGGTTTTTTAAGCGGTTGCTTACCCGGCCCCCTATTCTTAATATCATACATCCTATAAAGTCGCCCTCAAAGGGCGAGGCTTTCAACCCAATTTTTCGGTAAAAAATAAATGGCTTTCCGGCAGTGTGCGCTTTTGATAATTTTCAATTATATGAATAGATTGATAAAGCTTGTTCTCAAGCCGCTAAAAGCCTATCAGTTCTTTGTGTGATCAGTTTAACTTACTATAGAAGCGATCAATCTTTGTGTCCTCTGTGTCTGGAGTGGTTCCTTCCACTCCCTCGCCAGCAGGACTGTATCTTAGAATACATTTTACTCACCAAACCTAAGATAGCCCGGTTCTTCGGTTTGTGTTATGCGATGGATGGGGTTACAAGGGATGAAAACCCTATATAGAGTTGGCTGAATAAATCTAATTTTTTCGATAAAAGCGGCAGGGTTAAAACCAGCAAGAGTGGCTGTGCCAAGGGTAGCACCTAAAAGATAAAGAAATTGACGGCGATCGAGAGACATATTCTCAGAGCAGATGTTCCGATGATCAATTATCCTATCGATCGGTGCCTTGGCAAAGAAAAGTTTTTATTTTTACCTGTCCGCTATAAGATGTCAAATTTTTTGAGTAATTGCCAGGGAATTTAAAAAAATTTGTTTACTCAAATTAAGAGTTAAATTTGGAAGGTTTCTAGAGCGCGTTTTTCCTCAAGTTGGGATGGGATTTTTCCCATCCCCACACTTGTCAATTTATCGTTTTTGTTTGAATTGAGAACCGATGCCCAAAAGTCCTAAACCCAATAATCCTAAAATTGCCGAAGGTTCGGGAACCGGTGTAGCACTGGGAGTGACATTGATGTTATCAAACTGATGAAACGGAGATGCCTGAATCCATTGAACAGATACTAAATTAGTGAAGCTAGAATTAAAGGTAAAAGTTTCTAGGGTACTAAGAATTGCATCGGTAGTAAAAGATTGGGTAACGATGCTAGAATCTGCCTTTGTTCCTGTAAAATTGACAGTCACACTATTATTACCAAGGAGGCTAGTTAGTTGAATAGAATTTAAGTCAAATAAGCCTCCGCCATTTTGGTTTAATCTGGTGATTCCATCACTCGTATCATTGAATAAGGCGGTAGAACCAGGGTAACGAAATTCCTGAGTGCCAAAAAATGCAAAGGGAAAAGGAGTAGACAGGTTACCTAGGGTAAAACCGTCTTCGGTATAGGTAAAACCGACATTATTAGCGACTGAGTTATTTTGTTCTAAGCTTTGAAAATCGATAATTACAGCTTGGGCGGCTTGCAAAGGGGTTAGGATGGCTAGAGTTGCCCCCGCTACCAATAAGCAATGCTTACCCCCCCGCATTTTTAATTATTTTTGTTAATGTTTGCGCCATGAAAACCTCTTCTTTGGTATGGTTTCCTCGATTATATAATTGTATTTTTCAAAAGACTGCTACTGCCTGCTACCAATAAGTAATGCTTACTCCCCCCGCATTTTTAATTATTTTTGTTAATGTTTGCGCCATGAAAACCTCTTCTTTGGTAGGGTTTCTTCGATTGTATAATTGTCTTTGCCTCTCTTGGATATTGGCTGAAAAATGTTCACAATGTCACATTATGGGCGCAAGCGTTGCGCCCCTACATTACACAATGACCTCAAATACTTTTTCAGCAAGCATTTATTACCATAAACGATAAAAACTTTTCAACAAATGCGGCGGAATTTTTAGATAATAACCAATAATAACTAATTGATTAACTAAGGTAGTTTTGCCAACTCCTAATGTTTGCCAACGTCTTGCCGAGGTAATCACCGCGGCAGAAACTATGGCTATTTTACCCCTTTTTTTCAATCTTTGTATTAATTCAAAATCTTCCATAATTGGCAACTCAGGAAAACCACCCAAATCGGCAAAGATTGAGGCTCTTAAAAATATTCCTTGATCTCCGTAGGGAAGGGAAAGCCAGCGAGAACGCCAATTAACTAATTTTTCCACTAAACGCAGGGTTTTTTCCTCTCCATCAATTTTTAATTTAAAGGCCCCCGCTACTATCCCAGATTGGGATAAAGTATCGATAATTTGTTCTTGAAATTCATGGGGAAGTAAAGTATCTCCGTGCAGAAATAACAAAATATCTCCTTTGGCTATTTTGGCTCCTAAATTCATCTGAAATGCACGACCTTTTCTGGGTGAAATAATTACTTTCGCTCCCAATTGTTCGGCTATTTCTCTAGTTTTATCGGTACTTCCCCCATCGACAACAATAATTTCTACCCCCGCACCTATCTGTTTTAACGTTGCGGCAATTCTTAACTCCTCATTAAGAGTCGGAATGATAATACTAAGATAATTCATCAGGTTTTGCGCTAACTAAAGTCACAGGATTTAGGGGCGACCATCGGGTAAATTTTCCTACAGATACCGAGGGATTGACTGGGATTTTTAATAACTGTTTTTCCTGTAGAAAAGTTAAACATTGCTGCCAGTTCTTCAGAGTGGCTAAAGCTGCCGTCAAAAGTCGATGCCAAATTAGGTTACACTTCATCTTTATGGGAAACGAAACTCTGTTCTAAGATAGGTGGGACAATGCCGAATATTAAAGGAGACGATGGTGCGCTCAAAACCATCTTCAGCAATAGTAAAATTATCGCAGTGGTCGGGCATTCCGAGAAATCGAGCCGCGCCAGCTATCAGGTGGTCAAATTCCTGCAAGCGGTGGGTTATCGAGTCTATCCTGTCAATCCTATGGTCAAGCAAATTGACGGTCAAAGCTGCTATCCTTCTCTAGAGGCTATCCCCGAACCTGTGGATATTGTTAACGTTTTTCGTCATCGAAAATTTTGGGTCTGAAACCCCGTCGTTCTACGACGGCTTTACTGTTAAATATGAGCATCGTTTACGAAATATATGCTAAAATGTGAGACATGGAAAAAGCCTATTCGTTTCGATTTTACCCCACACCCGAACAAGAGTCGCTATTGCGGCGCACATTGGGCTGTGTAAGATTAGTTGACAACAAAGCTCTCCATCTCAGAACACAAGCTTGGTACGAAAAGCAAGAAAGAGTAGGCTACGCTCAAACTTCTTCAATGTTGACCGATTGGAAAAAGCAAGAAGAATTAGACTTTTTAAACGAAGTTAGCTGTGTACCTTTACAACAAGGGTTAAGACACCTACAAACAGCTTTTACTAACTTCTTTGCTGGTCGTACTAAGTATCCTAACTTTAAGAAAAAACATCAGGGAGGAAGTGCCGAATTTACCAAATCTGCTTTTAAATTTAAAGACAAACAAATCTATTTAGCTAAATGCACAGAACCTTTACCTATTCGGTGGTCAAGACAAATACCAGACGGATGTGAACCAAGCACAGTAACAGTCAGATTACATCCTTCTGGACGTTGGCATATTTCAATTAGATTTGATGACCCAACGATTAAGCCTTTACCAGTAACAGATAAAGCCATCGGAATTGACTTAGGAATTAGTAGCCTTGTGATTACCAGCGATGGCGATAAAGTGTCTAATCCCAAGCATTTTAAAAAGCATTATCGGAGACTGCGAAA